>NZ_RAWA01000339.1 GCF_003611675.1 Corallococcus sp. CA053C | reverse complement strand
AGGCAGGGGGATGCGGGTGGGAGTGCGGCATGGTGAAGCCTCCTTTCCCCGGGCCAACGCGGCACCCGTCGCGCTCTTACACCTCGCGTAACGCCGGGCCCCCGTCCCTGTCTCCCCGCGGGGATTTCCGGTAGAAGGCGCCCGCGCCGGAGCGAGCGGGCCTGGAGTTCCAGTACCTTGCGGGGCGTCCCGGCGGGATTGGCGAAAAAACGACCTGGCCCATCCCCTCCCTCCGTATGCACAGGGAGACGAAGACGGGGGGCCGGACGGAGAGGGAACAGATGCGACGCACATGGGGAACGTGGGTGGCGGTGCTCGCCCTCATGGGCAGTGGCTGTGACGCGATCGACCTCTCTGAAATCACCCAGCGCGAGCCGCGGACCCGGATCCTCCCGGAGCCCCCGGGCGAGCACTGCGGCTTTGGAGGCCAGGCCATCCTGACGGGCCTGGACCAGGACCGCGATGGGGTGCTCGACGACGTCGAGGTCCTCACCACCGACTACGTCTGCGAAGACGGCATCCCCAAGGTGCGCACCCGCAGGCAGTTCGAGCCGATAGGGACGAACTGCCCCTACGGCGGACAGGTGGTGGAGTCCGGACTGGACTACGACGACGACGGGGAGCTGGACGACGAAGAGGTGAAGTCCGTCGAGTACGTCTGCACCACCACGGTCGCCAACGTGCTGCTGAGCGTGCGCCCGGTGGCGCCCACCGCGAAGTGCCCCCGGGGCGGGCAGCTCACCCGCGCCGGCCACGACGCCAACGGCAACGGCCTCCTGGAGGACGAGGAGGTCACCCGCGACGTGCAGATCTGCAACGAGCCCTCCCCCGTGCTCTCCCGCGCGCGCGAGCTGCCTCGCTCCGTCGCCCCGTGCGACCGGGGCGGTTCGGTGGTGGAGGCCGGCGCGGACCTGGACCTGGACGGCGTCCTCGACGCGGCGGAGATCTACGCCACCGCCTACGCGTGCGACGTGGAGCCGACCCGCCTGCGCCTCCAGCAGTTCCAGGCCGAACCCGGTGGCATGAACTGCGCCGCGGGAGGCACGGGCGTGGCCGCCTTCGAGGACCGCGACGGCGACACCGCGCCGGACCCCGGCGGCTTCAGCACGATCCTCCACGTGTGCGAGGCCGCCCGCATCCACGATGGAGACTTCGTGGTGGCGAGCGCCACGGACCTGCTCGTGCTCGGAGGCATCGACCGCCTGCGGGGCGACCTGCGCATCGAGGCACCCTCCCTCCCCGAGGCCTTCGTCCCCACCCTGTCCGTCATCGACGGCTCCCTGCGCGTGCAGGGCAACTCCAGCCTGAAGCGGTTCGGCATGACCACCCTGCGCTTCGTCGGCGGGAGCGTGGAGGTCCGTGACAACGCCCAGCTCGAGGACCTGGTCCTGGGCGATGAGTCCCGGCGCCCGCTGCGGGTGGCGGGCAGCCTCATCGTCGAGGAGAACCCGAAGCTCCCCTCCCTGGAGGGACTGGCCGCGGTGGCGCCCACCGACAGCATCACCCTGCGCGCGAACAACGCGATGGAGAACCCGGGCCCGCTGCCCCACGTCGTGACCCTCACGGGTTCGCTCACCGTCCAGGACAACCTCCGGCTGACCACGCTGGCCTTCAGCAACCTGGCCCAGGTGCACGGAGACGTGTACCTCGTGAACAACGCCATGCTCGGGGGGCCCTTCGGGCTGGAGCAGCTGGTGTCCGTGGACGGCCTGTTGCAGCTGCGCCTGAACGCCCAGATGGAGAACCTGGCCCCGCTGGGCCGACTCGTCTCCGTCGGCGCCCTGGAGCTCCTGAACAACCTCCGGCTGCCGGACACCGCCGGGTTCCTCCAGCTCACCCACGCGGGCCGCATCTACATCCAGGGCAACGCGGCGATGGTGAGCGTGGGGGACATGCCCCTGCTGACCTCGGTGGATCACCAATTCGCCGTGAAATACAACCCGGTGCTGCAGCGCGTGCACGGCCTGCCCGTGCTGCGGACCGCGGAGGCGGTGTCCGCCGTCGGCAACGAGGCACTGACGTCGCTGAGCGGCCTCGCCCGGCTGCCCCGGCTCTCCACCCTGGAAGTGCTGGGCAACGCGAAGCTGCCGACGCTGGGCGACTTCGCGGCGCTGCGCGAGCTGGCGTTCCTCAACGTCCAGGGCAACGCTTCGCTCACGAGCCTGGGCCTGGGAGAGCTGGCCCGCGTGACGGTCGAATTCGTCACGGTGGACAACGCGAAGCTGCCCACGTGTCAGGCCACCGCGCTCGCGGCGAGCGTGTACCAGGGCACCCCCTTCATCGACGACAACGACGACGCGGCCACCTGCCCTTGAGAGAGGCCCGGGATCAGCCGCGGGGCTTGCAGGAGCAGTCCAGACAGCCGTGCGCCGCGCACGCGCCGCAGCTGCGCTCCAGCGAACGCTTGAGCGCGAGCCGCGCGCGGTGCAGCCGCACCCCTGCGTTGTTGGCGGTGATGCCCGCCTCGCGCGCCACGTCCGGCACCGCGCGCCCCTCCAGGTCCACCTGGCGCACCAGCTCCGCGTACGAGGGCTTGAGCGTGGGCAGCAGGTCCCCCAGGCACGCGCACACCGCGCCCTTCAGCTCCGGGTCCTCGGGAGCACTGTCGGCGTCGCGGGCCTCCACCGCCAGCGCGCGTCCCTCCGCGGCCTGCCGGCGGTGATGGTCCACGAGGGCGTTGCGCAGCAAGCGGTAGAACCACGCCACCGCGCCCTCGCCGTCCTTCAGCGCCCCACCCTTCTCCAGCGTGCGGGCGAAGGCCGTCTGGAGCAGGTCCTCCGCGACGGCGCGACTGCCCACGCGCCGCTCCACGAAGGCGAGGAAGCGGCTGCGCTGGGCCAGCAGCGCCGCCACCACGTCCTCGCGGTCCAGTGGCAGCGCCGCGTCGGGTCCGGCTTCGTCCATGCGACTACGGAGGGCCGTAGCCCTGCACGCGGGAGTTCAGCTCCACCGCGGTGGCGTAGATCTGCGCCCACGCGCGGAACTTGAAGCGGTTCACCGCGCCCTTCTGGTCGTTGGCGTAGTCGAACATGTCCTTGCGGAACTGCGCGTCCGCGGCCTTGCGGGCCTCCGGCTTCAGCGGCGTGCCCTTGCGGTCGTAGTAACGCAGCAGGTCATAGCCGTAGTCGTGCGTCTTGGCCGCCGGATCGAACTCCTTGTCCGGGCCAATCTTGCCGGGCACGGAGGCGTCACCGAACGGGTCCTGCATGCGCTGCCCGTGGGCCGTCTGGATGGCGTAGGGCTTGTAGCCCATGACCTTCTCGAAGTCCGCCGGAGGGGGAATGGCGCCGGTGAGGTAGTCGGTCATCAGCTTGCCCTGGTCGCCGGCGGGCCCCTTCGTGACGGCCGACGTGCGCTGGGCAGCGGTGGTGCCACCGGCGAAGGAATCCTTCACCTGGTTGCGGGCGGGAGGGGTGGCGGGGCGTGCGGAGGACTCCGTACCGGAGGTCTGCGGACGGCGGACAGGACTGTTGCGGATGATCATGGTCGGGGGCCCGGTGGAGAAGTCTTCTCGATTTTTCGGAAACCGCCGGCCCAAAGTTGCGCAGAATGAGCCAACGCGCCGCGTGGTGCACTGGAGGACACCGTGGGAAGTGACCTGTACCGCGAGGGAATCGCTCAGCTGAAGGCCGGCAATACCGCAGAGGCCCACCGGCTACTGCAGGAGGCGAGGAAGCAGGCGCCCGACTCCGTGGACGTGCTCCACGGCCTGGCGCTGGTGCTGGACGCCCAGGGCGAGCGGGCTCAATCCGTGGCCCTGCTGGAGGAGGCCGTGGCCCGCGACCCCACGGCGCCCGGCCCGGCGTGCGACCTGGCGATGTTCTACCTGGAGCACCAGCAGGACGCACGGGCCGTGGAACTGCTCACCCCCGTGCTGGCGGCCTCGCCGGATCACCCCCAGGCGAACCTGGCCATGGCCATGGCCCTGGCGAAGACGGAGCCCGTGCGGGCGCGTACCTTCGTCGCGCGGGCGCTGAAGGACCCGGATCCGGAAGGCCGGGCGCAGGCGGAGGCATTGGACCAGGTGCTCGCGAAGCACGTCCCCCGCTGAAACCACCCCGGAGCCGCACATGGCGATGCGCTTCAAGAACCTGGATGGCAGCGGACCTCACCCGTTCAACAACGTCTTCAAGTGGGCCGTACTGGACAAGCTGGGGGGCAAGCGCCGCAAGTCACCCGCGCGCGCCACGGTGCCGCACGTGGAGCCGGACCTCGCGGTGCTCGCCACGCCGCCCGCCCCGGGTGAGGGCGCGCGGCTGACGTGGCTGGGACACGCCAGCTGGCTTGTGCAACTGGATGGCATCTCGCTGCTCATCGACCCGGTGCTGCGCGACGCCATCAACGTCGTCATCCGCCGCAACGTGGCGCCCGGCGTGCCGGTGGAGCGGTTGCCGCCCATCACCGCGAGCCTCGTGTCCCACAACCACTATGACCACCTGGACCTGCCCACGCTCAAGCAGGTGGGGGCCCGCGTCGTCACCGGCCTGGGCCACGCCCCCATCTTCCAGGGTGAAGGCCTGCCCTTCAGCGAGCTGGACTGGTGGGAGTCCACGCAGGTGGGGCCCGTGCGCGTGCACTACGTGCCGGCGCAGCACTGGAGTCGCCGCGGCCTCAACGACGCGAACCAGATGCTCTGGGGCGGCTTCGTGGTGGAGGGCTCCAGCGCGCGCATCTACCACTCCGGGGACACCGCCTACTTCCAGGGCTTCAAGGAGATTGGCGCCAGGTTCCCGCACCTGGACGCGGCGCTCCTGCCCATTGGCGCCTATGACCCGGCGTGGTTCATGCGCTACCAGCACATGAACCCGGAGGAGGCGGTGCAGGCCTTCGAGGACCTGGGCGCGCTCGCCTTCTTCGCCATGCACTGGGGCACGTTCAAGCTCACCGACGAGCCCCTGGACGAACCACCCCTGCGCCTGGACGCGGAGTGGCTGCGCCGGGGCTGGCCCCGCGACCGCGTGCACGTGCTGCCCGTGGGTGGCACGCACACCGTGCGCCAGGGTTGAGCCCCGGCGGGGCTTGTGGTCTCACGCGGGCATGCTCCTGCCCACCCTCACCGCCCTGGTCCTGTCGCAGGCTCCTCCCTCCCTCACCTCCCTCTCCGAACAGAGCGATTGGAAGCGCACCGGCCGCTACGCGGAAGCGGAAGGCCTCTGCCGCGCCTTCCCCAAGGCCTTCCCCGGCAAGGCCCGCTGCGACACCGTGGGCCTGTCCCCGGAGGGGCGCCCCATGGTGGCGCTCGTCGTCAGCGAGGACGGCACCCTCACCGCGGACGCCGCGCGCCGCAAGCAGCGCCCCGTCGTCTTCTTCCAGGGCGGCATCCACGCGGGTGAAATCGACGGCAAGGACGCGGGCTACTGGCTCCTGCGCGACGCGCTCCAGGGCAAGGTGCTGCCGGGCGCGCTCAAGGGCGTCACCGCCGTCTTCGTCCCCGTCTTCAACCTGGATGGCCACGAGCGCTTCGGCCCCAACCACCGCCCCAACCAGGTGGGCCCGGAGGAGATGGGCTTCCGCACCACCGCGCAGAACCTCAACCTCAACCGCGACTACGCGAAGGTGGACGCGCCGGAGATGGGGATGCTGCTCACGTACCTGCACGCGTGGGATCCGCTCGTCTACGTGGACCTGCACGTCACCGACGGCGCGAAGTTCGAACCCGACGTGTCCGTCGCCATCGAGCCGCAGAAGTCCGGGCCGCCCGCGCTCGCGGCGCTGGGCCTGAAGCTGCGCGAGGAGCTCTTCACCGGCCTCGTCGCGCAGGGCCACCAGCCGCTGTCCTTCTACCCGTCCTTCGTGAAGGACGACGACCCGACGAGCGGCTTCACCTACGGCGTCCCCCCGCCGCGCTTCAGCCACGGCTACTGGTCCATCCACCACCGCTTCGGCGTGCTCGTGGAGACGCACTCCTGGAAGACCTACGCCCAGCGCGTGAAGGCCACCCGCGATGTGGTGGAGGGGCTGTTGCGCCTCGTCGCCCGCGACGGCGCCGCGCTCCAGGCCGCCGTGAAGGCCGAGGACCAGAAGGCCACCTCCGGCCAGGTGCGCGAGGTGGTGCTCGCCTGGGAGAACACGCCCAAGCGGGAGACGCTCGCGTTCAAGGGCTACGCGTACACGCGCGCGCCGTCGGACATCTCCGGCCAGACGTGGATCCGCTACGACGAAACGAAGCCCCAGACGTGGAACGTGCCGTTCGCGCCGGACCTCCAGCCCGCGCTCCGCGTGACGCTGCCCACGGGCGGCTACGTGGTGTCCGCCGCCCACGCCGCGTGGGTGGCGCCCAGGCTCACCGCGCACGGCATCGCGTTCCAGCGCCTCACCCGCGCCGTGCCCGCCGCGCCGGTGGAGTCGTTCCACGCGACAGGCATCCAGTTCCGCGAACAGTCCGTCGAAGGCCACCAGGGCCTCACGGCGAAGGGCGACTGGAAGGCGGACACGCAAGGACTGCCCGAGGGCTCGCTCTACGTGCCCGTGGCGCAGAAGAACGTGCAGCTGATCGCGCACCTCTTCGAGCCCTCGGGGCCGGACTCGTTCCTGGCGTGGGGCTTCTTCAACGCCCACTTCGAGCAGAAGGAATACATCGAGGACTACGTCGTGGAGCCCTTCGCCCGTGAGCTGCTCGCGAAGGACCCCGCCGTGAAGGCCGCCTTCCAGGAGCGCCTGAAGGACCCTGGCTTCGCGAAGGACCCGCACGCCCGCCTGCGCTTCTTCGCGCAGCGGCACCCGGCCTGGGATGAGCGCTTCGGCCTCTACCCCGTCTACCGCGTCGCCCGCGCGCCCGAGGGGCTGGCCGCCGCGAAGTAGGGACAAAGCGAAGCCCCCGGCCTCGCATCCCTTCAGGGGACGTGAAGACCGGGGGCCTCATTGAAGATTCTGGGAAGACCCTGGCTCCCCCGGTCCGAGTGGCACCGGGGGAGCTTCTTCATTCCTGCCTCAGCCGATGGGCCGCTCGCAGACGCACGCGCTGACGTTGCACGTGTAGCCCGGAGCGCAGCCGCCGCAGTCCGGCTTGCAGACGCAGGCGCACAGGCCCGGGTCGGCCGCGAAGCCGGTGCCGCAGTTCAGCGCGCCCGTGTCGCAGACGCAGCCGCAGGCGGCGGCGTCGAACTTGTAGCCCTGCGCGCACGACGCGGACTGCACGCAGCTGCACGAGCAGGTGCCCACGTTGCACGTCTCGAAGGTGCCGCACGTGCCGCCGCAGTCCTGCGCGCAGGTGAAGTCACACACGGCGCGGTCGGTGTTGCACACCTGGCCCGCGGGCGCGTTGCCGCCGCAGTCCGCCGGGCACTCGCACTTGTCGGTGGTGCGATTGCAGGACAGCTTGCCCTTGCAGTAGTCCGGGTCGCCCGGGTCGTAGTACGTGGTGTCCGTCGAGCACGGCGGCGGGCTGCCGTTGGGGTTGGTCGTGCGGTCGATCCAGTAGCGGTAGGACACCGCCGCCTGCGTGACGCCGGACTCCTTCGGGCGGCAGGCGCCGTAGAACGACACGGTGCGGTTGATGCCGTCCACGTCGAAGCCGTTGGTGCGGCTGCGCGGCAGGTCACCGATGCTGGGGCACACGGCGGGGTTCGCCACCTCCGCGACCGCCACCTTCAACGACGCGCCGATGGGCGGCTTGAGCGTCTTGTAGCCCACCGAGGCGATGACGCTGTCCACGATGGCGTTGATGGTGTTGGTGATGGAGTTCTTGTCGCGGATGCTGCCCGCCACACCGCCCGTGGCCTGGATGACCTCCAGGTGGCGCGGGTCGCGCGGATCCTCATCCGAGCGGCACCAGGTGGCCGTGTCCGCCGTGGCGTTCTCCGACGGGCAGATGATGCCGTGGACCTGGATGGCCTGCCCCGTGGGGTTGTTGGTGGTGCCGGACGCGGTGCCCGTGTTGAGGAAGTACTGCTTGTAGTTGGCCACCGTGTCCGCGGACTGGTCACGCACGTCGGTGAGGACGACGACCACCATCTTCGCGCCCGGGCGCAGCTTCGTGTTCGCGGCCCCCGTGGACGCGGCCATGTTGTTGATGGCCACGCGCGCCGACTCCAGCGGACGCTCCGTCCCGTTGCCGCCAATGCCCACCCAGCACTCCAGGTTGGACGCGCACGTCGTGTTGGGGAGGGGCGTGTACGTCGGGTTCTGGGTGGTTCCGCCCTTCACCGCGCACACGTTGTTGTTGCACTCCGCCTTCTCCGTCAGCCACGCCTTGAACTGGTCCACGTTGGTGGTGAAGTTGCGCAGCACGCCCTTGTTGGGCCCGGTGCCGGCGGCCAGGTAGCTGGTGGTCACCATGGACAGGCGCCAGTCCATGGTGGCGTTGGCCAGCTTGCTGGCCACCGCCGAGGCGGCCTCCGCCAGGTACGTCTGCGACGTCGCCATGGAGCCGCTGTCGTCCACGACGAAGAGGAAGTCCACCACCGCGGTGTTGCCGGTGAAGACCTCGCACTGCACCGCGTCCGCATCGCCGAACTGCGCCAGCGCGGAGCCGCCCGCCGTGTCCGCCATGGTGAAGAGGCTGCCCGCCTCGTTGTAGCGGGCCGCCGGGGTGATGGCGAGCACCACCACCACGCTCTGGTTGGCGCGGTGCACGTACTGCGCCTGGATCTTGAACGGGCCGGTGATGCCCGCGGTGCCGGAGAGGGCGTTCGTGGTGGCGGGCACCAGCGCCTTGGCCAGCGTGTTGGTGAAGGTCTTCAGGTCCGCCGTGCCCGCGAGGCCGTACCGGGTGGCCACCGCGCTGAAGCCGTCCCACGTGGTGAACGTCTGGGTGAACTCCACGTCCGCCGGCGCGAGCGGCGCCGTGCCGGTGCGGATGCCCAGCTCGTCCCCGGCGGGCGTGGTGGACGCCCCCGAGGCGTTCGTCACCTGACCGCGCTTGAACGCGATGAACGTCACCTGCTTCGTGTCGTCATAGCCCATCACGCCCACCGTCTGACCGGAGGCCGTGATGTTGATGACGTTGGCGTTCTTGAAGGTGTTGGGCAGCGCCAGCCGCACGTCCGCGCCGCTGTCCTCCTTGAACGTCACCGTGCGCAGGTTCTGCACGCTGCACGCCTTGCCCGCCGGGGTGTTGGGCGCGCCGTCCGTGCCGTTCTGCGGGTTCAGCTCACCGGGGTCCACCTTGCCGTTCTGGTTGGAGTCCTCGGCGCCGTCGGGGATGCCGTCACCGTCGGAGTCCGGCTTGTTGGGGTCCGTCTTCGTCGCGGGGTCCGTGTCGCCCACGTAGCCACAGGTGGTGCGCGGGGCCGCCGCCGTCGCCACGCCGCGCTCCACGCCGTCGGAGAGGCCGTCGGCGTCGGAGTCCGGGTTGGTGGGGTCCGTCTCGCCGGCCTCCACCAGGCCGTTGGAGTTCGGATCCTCGCCGAGGAAGCCGTTGCGGCCCGCGCCGTCCTGGAGGCCGTCGCAGTCGGTGTCCGTCAGGCGGGCGTCCGTCTCGCCGCTGTCCACGCGACCGTTCTTGTTCGTGTCCTCCACGCCGTCCGCCACGCCGTCGCCGTCCGTGTCGGCCTTGGTCTTGTCGGTGCCGGTGGCGTCCTCCACGTTGTCGGGGATGCCGTCGAAGTCCGTGTCGGGGACGGACGCGGCGCAGTCCGCCACGCGCGGGTTGGTCTCACCGGAGTCGAACTTGCCGTTCTTGTTCACGTCCTCGGCGCCGTCGGAGCAGGTATCGCCGTCGGTGTCGGGCTTGAGCGCGTCCGTGCCGGAGGACTTCTCCAGGCCGTCCGGCAGGCCGTCGTCGTCGGTATCGCGCTTGCGCGGATCCGTCTCACCGGGGCTCTGCGAACCATTCTTGTTCGCGTCCTCCACGCCGTCGGACAGGCCGTCACCGTCGGAGTCCGCGGTGTTGGGGTCCGTCTCCGTGAGGTCGCGCTTGCCGTTGCGGTTGGCGTCCTCCAGGCCGTCCGGCAGCCCGTCGCCGTCCGTGTCCGCCTTCACCGGCGAGGTGCGCGAGGCCGGGTCCAGGTCCGGGTAGAACGAACAGGTGGTGACGACGCTCTTGATGCGGCCCACCTCCACGCCGTCGCGGATGCCGTCGTTGTCGGTGTCGCGATCTCCGGGGTTCGTCCTCACGCCACCCGTGTAGATGGTGGAGAACTCCTCCTGGTCCGACAGGCCGTCACAGTCCGAGTCCCGCTGGGCATTGGTCGGATCATACGGGTCGGTGGGGACTTCGCCCGGGTCGGGGTCGGGGTCCACGATGACGCCCGCGTCCTCGACGTAGCCGGCGTCGAAGCCCGCGTCGACTTCACCGGCGTCGATGCCGCCGTCATCCGGCGTCGTGCCGGCGTCTGCAGGTGGGGGATTGGGATCGGGGTCGGGGTCACTGCCGCCGCAGCCCGTGAGCAACGTGGCCGCGAGAAGCGTGCCGGAGAAGAGTCGGATCCAATTGCGCATACGGGGAGTGCACTCCGGTGAGGGGGGATTGCGGAGAACCTCCAGCATAGAAGCAATGTCGTGTGATTCCGATGTAGGTGCGTCCCGGGTGAGACATGACACATCTGGCTTTGAAAACTTTGCATGCAGCGCTGTCGCCTGTTTCTGACGGCACTGTCTGGACGGGGCACAGGAGTGCTCGGCTATCGTCCCGGCCGTGCCTGTCTTCGGTCTCGCGGCGGTGTGGGGGGAAGGAGCGTCGCCCGAACAAGCGGCGTCCGTGGTGGAGGGGCTGGGCGCGCTGCTGCCGTCCGCGCAGTCCCTGCAATTGCTGGTGGCGTTTCGCGACGAGGCGGGAGCGCTGGAGGTGAAGGTGGATGTGCCCGGCTATCCACGCGCGGCGGTGGAGCGGCTGGGCGAGGAGGTGCGCAAGAGCGGCGGCTCGTTCGTGGAATTGTGGCGGCTGCCCAAGGCGGAGCGGGACACACTGAGAGCGCGGACGCTGGCGGGTGGAACGCCGTTCACCGGCGACGAGCGCCTGCTGGCAGCGCAGGAGCTGCGGCAACACCT
>NZ_RAWA01000338.1 GCF_003611675.1 Corallococcus sp. CA053C | reverse complement strand
GAGTCCCCCTCCCCCACCGTGGAAGCCTCCGCGCCCGTCGCACCGGGCGGAGCGCTGAGCCGCGTGCGCGTCTATTCGGACGGAGCGGCGCGGGGCAACCCGGGGCCGGCCGGCGCGGGCGCGGTGCTGATGGACACGGAGGGCGCGGTGGTGGCGCGCTTGGGCCGGTTCCTGGGCACGCAGACGAACAACTACGCCGAGTACATGGGGCTCTTGCTGGGCCTCCAGCACGCGCGCAGCCTGGGCGCGCGCGAGGTGGAGGTGTACGCCGACAGCGAGCTGCTCATCCGCCAACTGGATGGCCGCTACCAGGTGAAGAGCCCCACGCTGAAGCCCTTGTTCCTGGAGGCGAAGAAGCTGCTCGCCACCTTCAGCAAGGTGAAGCTCGCCCACGTGCCCCGCGCGCAGAACGCGGAGGCGGACGAGATGAGCAACCGCGCCATCGACGAGCGGATGTAGCCCGCCGCTGACACGGCGCTCAGGGCACGCCGGCCCCCGCCACGCCCCGCGAAGCCCCCGGACGCGGCCATCGCTCCAGGGCGACGGTGACCGGACCGGGCAGCAGCGCGTCGCGCTTCACGAGGGCATAGGCCTTGTCGGCGTTGGCGCCCGAAGCCTCCAGCCTGCGCGCGACCACGAGCTGGAGCGCCGCGCGCTCGGACAGGTCCAACGCTTCGAGGGAGTCCACGGTCCGGGTGCCCCGCACCGCGTCCCGCAGCTCCGCGAAGCTGAGGTCCACGCCCGACGCCTCCAGGGTCCGCGCGGCGAGCGCGGAGTCCCCGAGCCGCTCGAACTCGCCCGCGAGCAGCACGCTCGCCTCCGTGCCCACGCGGATGAAGGCCGGGGCGTCGAGGTTGGCGCAGATTCCAGCCACGGCCTCCGCCCCCTTGGGCAGCGCGGTCAGCACCCAGACCGCCTGCTGGACGACCTGCGTGTTGGAGCCGTAGGCCACGTCGCGGGGCACCGGCTCCCCCAGCGACGCCGCCAGCAAGGCGCGCAGCACCGGCTGGCGCTCCTCCTCCGCCGCCTTCGTGACGAGGTTTCGCAAGAGGGAGGCCTCCGTGCCCAGCGAGGCCTGTCCCACCAGCCTCGCGTACAGGAGCACGTCGTCCCAGGACACCTCCCCGTCCTTGTTCCCGAGCAATCGCCCGGTGAGCCGGCGCGCGGCCTCCTCGCGGCGCCCCAGGGCCACCAGCACCTGCGCGTGCGTGTCCTGGAAGAGGGGGTACCGGGGATCCTCGTCCTGCTCCATCGCGTCGAGCAGCACGAGCGCCTCCGCCCAACGCCGCTCGCTCACGTAGCGAGAGGCGAGCCCCCAGCGTGGCGCGTGCTCGCCGGGATGGGCGCGCCGCAACGCCTCAAGCCGCGCCGTCGCCTGGGGACCGGGCTCGGTGCGCGCGAGCAACACGGCCCGCATCACGGAGCCGGGCTCTCGCGCGAGCGCGGCGGCGTAGTAGGCGCGGGCCTCCTCGTTGCGGCCGGCACGCCGCATCTGGTGCATCCACATCCGCTGCGCGCCGTAGTCCTCCGGGTCCGCATCACGCAGGGCCCGCGCGGTGGCCACCGTCGCGGAGACCCCTTCCACCGGCTCGAGCGCCATCATCGACGCGATGACCCCCTCATGGATCCACGGCGTCTCCGGCAGGGCGCGCAGGACGGCCCGCGCCAGGCGGTCCGCCTCGGCGGGGTGGTGGGTGCTCAGCAGCCAGTTGACGCTCGTCTTCCAGCCGCCCGGCGCCAGGCCCAGGTGCGTGCGCGTTGTCGAGCCGCGATCCTCTTTGCGCATCGAGATGCTGGTCGGTGGATCCGTGAGCGCGAAGTCCACGTTGTCGAGCTGGAGCCATGGCGTTCCGGCCAGGGGCTGCACCGGCGGCGCGGACGCGTCGCCCTGGGGCGAGCTCGTGTAGTGGATGGACTCCCAGAAGAGGGGCGCCGCTCCCAGCACGTTGTAGACAAGCTGGCCCTTGTGGGTCACGTACACGGTGTCGTGGACCAGGGGGGCCTCGCCCGCGCGGACGTCCACCTCCCGCAGCCCGGTGCGCAGGTGGCGCTTCACGTGGCCTCCCGACGCGAGCTCGAAGGGCTCGCCGTCGACGGAGACCTGGACCGGCACGTCGAGCCCGTTGACGAAGAGCACGCCCTCGTAGCCGCTCACGAACAGGAAGAACACCACCAGCACGAGCGCGCTGGCGCCACCGCCACCGAGCAGGAGGTGGCGACGGCGCGGAGAATTCGAGGGGGCGCTCACGGCGTGGCCTCCTGGGCAAGGGTCGAAGCGGTGAGCAGCAGCGGGCGGGGGTTGCCGGTGCCGGGCAGGTGCCAGCGGTCGACCCAGGCACGGAAGAGGGCCTCGGCGACGTGGGGGTCCGCCGGGGAGGAGACCGGGACCGCGAGCTCCAGCGACAGGATGGGGGCGTCGCTCCCGGGCGACGTCACCGTCACCGACCAGACGGCCTCCACGGGCGTGGCACCCGCGCCGGACCGCAGGCGCTCCTGCACGCGCAGGGT
This sequence comes from Corallococcus sp. CA053C, assembly GCF_003611675.1. Classification (GTDB taxonomy): domain Bacteria; phylum Myxococcota; class Myxococcia; order Myxococcales; family Myxococcaceae; genus Corallococcus. The sequence continues at coordinate 8,532 of NZ_RAWA01000338.1, read as the reverse complement.
GCGCAGGGGAGGTCCCTCGCGGGGCGAGGTCCGGCCCGCGTCCACGAGCAGCACCCCCTGCCCCAGGGCCTCATCCATCCGCCGCTGCCAGGCTGCCACGAGCTGCTCTTCGCGCGAGGACCGGGCGGCGGCGAGCGCCTTGGCGGTGAACCCTTCCGGGAGCGCGTCCGGCGCATCCGCCGCCGTCCACTCCACCACCACGCGCCGGCTGTGGTCGCGGGCCACCGCCTCCAGGAGGTCGGCGAAGAACGGGACGGAGGGGGCCGCGGCGCTGCCCGGGTCGAGCCCGGCCGTGAGCCGTTCGCGCGCGCGGGACAGCTCCGCGTCCACACGCGCCTGGGCCCGCGGTGCGAAGCGGGCCTCGGGCAGGTCGCGCAGATAGGCGAGCGTGGGGCCGAGGTCCCGCTGGTTCAGGGCCAGTCCCCAGATGTTTTCGTCGACTGCTCGCGCATGCGGCGCAACGGACAGGGCCACCACTAACGCCGCGCCCGCCGCCGCCGCGAGCATGCCTCGCACGGGGAAGCGGGCCCGCCCTTCGGCGCGCACGTGGCCGCGCGATCCGCCGCGCGCCAGTAGCGTCGCGGGCAGTTGCTCCACCCCGCTCTCGGCGTCGAGCATCCCGCGGTTGAGCAGCTCGAGCACGCGGCGACGCCGGCCGAGCAGCTCCTGGGCGAACAGCTCCGCCTTCTCCTCGCCGCGCATGGGCACGACCAGTCGCAGTTGGCTGAAGCGCAGCTGGACGGAGGTGTGTGAGTAGACGCCGTTGTTCTGGTGGTTCAGCAGCTTCACGTCCTGAAGGTGCACGAACGGCCACACGATGAGGCGGTCGCCCGTCACCTGCACCAGATGCAGCGGGTGGATGGTGGTGAACTTCCCGAAGGGAGTCTCCGCCGCGCGCAGGAAGGCCCGCGCCGCCGCCACGGTGGCCACCGAGAGACCGGCCGCGATGACGGTGAACCCAACCCAGTCGAAGACGCCGCGCACGTCGGGCGAAAGGAAGCAGAAGGCCAGGCTGAGGAGGGTGGCCACGGCCAGGCTGAACGTGAGGATCGCGGGCCACGCCCACGTCCCCAGGGTGCGCCAGCCCCCCAATCGCTCGGCCTCCGCCTCCAGCCACTCGCGGCCGGGTTCCGGCAGCGCGTCCACGTCCACGGTGACGCGGACCGGATAGGCGACCTCCGTGGCGCTGTCCGGGTTGATGCGCCGGCTGCGTTCGAGCAGCCGGTTCGCGGCCTCCGACTTCTGCTGGGCGAAGAGGTTCGCGGCGGCGGCGGCGAGCCGGCCTCCCGTCCACCGGCGCAGCTCTTGGTCCGCGTCCCGGGGCACCGCGGCCTCAAGCCCGTCCAGCTCGCGCTTCGCCTCGGCGTCCCGACCGTGATGCAGCATCATCGCGGCGCGGCGCACCTTGAGGGCGAGCACGTCCATGGGCTTCACGCCGGGCAGGCCCTGCGCCTCCGCGAGCGCGCCGAGCGCGTCCCCCACCTGGCCGAGCTCCTCGAGGCACTCGGCCAGCGCGATGCGCGGGCCCACCTGCGCCGGGCCCAGCTTGCCGGCCCGCCAGAAGGCATCCGCCGCGTCCTTCAGCCGTTGGAGCTGGTGCAGGGCCCAGCCCCGGTGCAGGTGCGCCTCCCAGTCCTCCGGGCGCTGTGCCACCAGGAGGTCGAACTCGGCGAGCGCCTCCTGGGGGCGCCCTTCGAAGAGAAAGTGCCGCCCCAGCAGGTCGCGCGCCTCGTGCGACCCGGGCTGTTCCGCGAGGAGCTGGGTGAGCACCGCGCGGCCCGCCTCCTTGTCGTCCGCGTTGAACAGGTCGATGGCCTCCCGCAGGCGCGCCGCTTCCGGGCCCTCCTCCGAGGCGCTGTGGCTCGCGTCCCAGGCCTGGCGCGCCTCCGGGTCGGAGAGCAGCTCGTAGGCCTCACGCAGGCGCCGGAACTCCTCCGGGAAGGTCTCCGGCGGGTGCTGCCGCACGCGCTCGAAGTAGGCCTTCTTGATGGCGCGGGCGTCCGCGTCCCTGGGCAGACCCAGGACGTCATAGGGGCTCTTCTGGGGCTCGCTGCTCACCGTCGGGTCTCTCCCGGCGCGTCCGCGGCCGCACGCACGGCCCGCCACGCCTCGTCCAGCGTATCCACCGCGATCAGGCGCAATCGCCCGGACACCTCGGGCGGCAGGGCCGCCACGTCCTGCAGGTTGCGTCGCGGGTACAGCACGCACCGGATGCCTTCCAGGTACGCGGCCACCAGCTTCTCGTGCACCCCGCCCACCGGACGGACCTCGCCCGACAGCGTCACCTCGCCCGTGGCGGCCAGCCGCGCGGGGAGCGGACGCTGCGAGTAGGCGGACAGCCCCGCGAGCGAGAGCGCGAGGCCGCTCGACAGGCCGTCCTTGCCCACCTCGGTGTCCGTGTAGTGCAGGTGCAGGTCGTAGCGGGCGACGAGCTCCCCCAGGCCCAGCGCGGGTGCACGCGCGCGCAGCACGCTGAACGCGACGTCGGCGGCCTCCTGCCCTTCGGGCCCCACGCGACCGCTGCAACGGAGCACGCCCCGTCCGGGCACCGCCACGGCTTCCAGCGGCGAGACATGGCCTCCTTGCGGATGCCAGCCCAGCACCCCGACGCGGCCCACGGCGGAGAGGTCGCGAGCGAGGACGCGGCGACGCTCCGCGAGCTCGGCTTCGCGGCCCGCGGCCACCGGGCCTTCACCGTTCGCGGCCGCGCGTGCGTAGAGCGCCTGCGCTTCGTCCAACGCGGGCCCGGCGCTCCGTGCCGCTTCGAGCAGATGATCGCCCAGGCGCAGCGCGGCGGCACCGGGCGCCCCCGGCATCCCGAGCGCGGCACGCCACGCGGCCTCCACCTGGGCCGAGGGCCGCCCTTCGAGCCCCAGCAACTCGGCGCGAAGGAGCGCCGCGGCGGCGCTCGCACGGGCCGCGGCGGACGCGACCACGAGCTGCCGCTTCGCGTCCGGGAGCGCCCCCCGACCGAGGGCCTCGGCCACGGCCATCAGCCCGGCCTGCGTGAGCGCGGCGCGCGCGGTGGGCAGCGCGAGCGCCTGGGCGGCCTGCTCGACCGGGGGCGCGTCCAGCATCGCGGTGGTGGCCGGAAGCCCGAGCGCCGCGCGCGCCCCCAGCACCGACTCCGCGAGGCGCGGGTCCTCGGGAGCGAGCGCGCGCGCCCGGCGCAGCGCGGGCAGGGCCACGGCCGGACGGTTCGTCCGCTCACAGAGTCGCGCGACGGCGCGCCAGGCCTCCAGGTCGCCCGGCGTGGCCACCGTCAACTCCAGCGCGTGCAGGAGCGCGTCGTCCGGCCGGTGCTCCTCGAGCAGCGCGACGAGCTCCGCGCGCGGCGACGCGTCCTGGGGCGACTGGCGCACGCACTCCTCCAGCAGCTTGCGGGCCTCCACCTGTCGCCCGTCGCGGGCCCAGGCACCGCACAGCAGACGGCGCGCCGCCTCGCCTCCGCCCAGGTCCAGGGCACGGCGCGCGTGCTCCGCGGCGCCCCGGAAGTCGCGCTCCTGGAAGAGCGCTTCGGCCAGGGCGAGCCGTGCGCCGGGTTCCGCGGGGCGAAGCACCACCGCGCGCTTGAGTTCGGTCAGCAGCACGCGCGGATCAGCCCAGGTCGAACAGCAGGTCGGTCAGCTCCGCGTCCAGGCGGGCCGCGGTGACACGGTCGCCCTTCGCCCGGGCCTCGCGCAGGGCGGCGCACAACGACTCCAGCCGGGGACGCACGGCAGCGGGCGCGGTCGCGATCCGCTCCGTCGCGGCGGTCAGCAGCGCATCCGCGTCGCTGTCCCTGGTGGCCGAAGCCGAAGCCGAAGCCAGGCCCGGTGCCGAAGCCGAAGCCGAAGCCGAAGCCAGGCCCGGTGCCGACGCCACGGGCGCTTCCCCCCATTCGCGCGCGAGCCGCTCCCGGGCTTCATTCCGCCGCTCGGGGCTGAGCCGCTGCGAGCGCTTGTCCACCACCAGCACGGCCTCCTTGCCGGTGGAGGCCACGCGGGTGGTGACGTTGAGGATGCCGTTGATGTCGTAGGTGAACGTCACCGCGACCTTCTCCGCGCCGGCCTTCGCGGGCGGCACGCCCTCCACCAGGTACTCGTCCAGGAGGATGTTGTCGCGCACCAGCCGCGCCTCGCCCTGGAACACGCGGATCTCCACCGCGCGCTGGCCGTCCGCCGTGGTGGCGAAGGTCTCCGTGCGCGACACCGGCACCGTCGTGTTGCGGGGGATGAGGGGGGAGAAGACGCCGCCCACCCGCTCGCGGCCCGCGCTCGCCTGCACCTCCACGCCGAGCGTGAAGGGACACACGTCCGTGAGCATGATGCCGCGCGCGGGGCTCACCGCGCCCGTCTTCAGCCCGGCCTGCAACGCGGCCCCGAGCGCCACCGCCTCGTCGGGGTTCACGCCTTCGCGCGGCTCGCGCCCGAAGTACTCCGCCACCAGACGGCGCACCAGCGGCACGCGCGAGCTGCCGCCCACCAGCACCACCTCCGCGATGGCCTTCCGGGACAGCTTCGCGTCGCGCAGCGCGCCCTCCATCGGTTCGAGCGTGGAGCGCACCAGGTCCGTCACGAGCCCCTCGAACCGGGCGCGCGTCACCTCCACCTCCAACGAAGCGGGGGCGCCCCCGCGACCGGGCGCGAGGAACGGGACGATGACGGGCGTGGACTCGACCGAGGAGAGGGCGATCTTCGCGGCCTCGGCGGCGGCCTTCAGCCGCACCTGCGCCGCGAGGTTCCCGACGAGCGACACCCCATGCTCACGCTCGAACTGCGCCGCGAACCAGGCCGCCAGCAGCTGATCAAAATCGCTGCCGCCCAGTTGGTTGTTGCCCGCCGACGCCTTCACGTCCAACACGCCCTGGAACATCTCCAGCACGGAGACGTCGAACGTGCCGCCGCCCAGGTCGTACACCAGCACGTACTGTTCGGCGTCCAGGTGGTTCACGCCGTACGCGAGCGCCGCGGCGGTGGGCTCGTTGAGCAGCCGCTCCACCTTGAGCCCCGCCAGCTCACCCGCGTCCTTCGTCGCCTGGCGCTGCGCATCGCTGAAGTAGGCGGGCACGGTGACGACGGCCTCCGTCACGGTGCCGCCCAGCGCCCGCTCGGCGTCCTCGCGCAGCGCTTTCAGGATGAGCGCGGAGATCTCCGTGGGGCTGTAGCGCCGGTCCCCCAGCGTCACCGGCAGGTCGCGCCCCATGCGCCGCTTCACCTCCGCCACGGTGCGCTCGGGGTGCACGAGCAGCTGCGTGCGCGCGGACTCGCCCACGTGGAGGCGGCCCTCCGAGTCCAGGCCCACCACCGACGGAGTGAGCCGCTGGCCGAGCCGGTTGGGCAGCAGCGTGGGACGGCCCGCGCCGTCGAGCGCGGCCACCAACGAGTGGGTCGTGCCCAGATCGATACCAACGACATGACTCATGGAAAGAACACCCGGGCCTTTCGCCAGGACGACCGCGAGCGATGGGCTAGGACTCCGGCGGAGTCCACGGCTGGGCGGGCGCGGCGACGGCGGCCACGGGCGCCGAGTACATGCGGCGCAATTGTTCCAGCCCCTCCTCGCTCACCCCCGCCTCCCGGGCGATCTCCAGCGCGCGCTCCGGCGACGCGTGGGTGACCCACTTCCAGGTGTACGAAGCGATGAGCCCTCCGATGCAGGCCAGCGCGAGCACGCCCGGCACGATGAGGTCCTGCGAATCGTGGCTCGTGAAGCCGATGAGGCCGAAGACGAGCGAGCCGAGCCCCACGACGATGAACAGCATGCGTGCCCACGCCATGAGCACGGACTTGCCGCTCATGCCAATGGCCTGCCCGCGCCAGCCGTTGCCCTCCTGGCTCACGACGAGCCAGCCCTCCAGCGGGATGAGCGGCACGAAGTTGATGTGCCCGAACTTCGTCGCCACGTAGCCCAGGCCCGGAACCTCATCGACCTTGCCGTAGAGCCTCGAACCGAAGATGACCATGAGCTTCCCCCTCGAAACCTTCGCGCCGTGCCCCAGGGCACCCGGTGGCGCGAGCGCGAATCCTGCGGCACCCGGCCGAACGCGCGCAATCCCCCACCCCGGGTCGGACAGCGCCTCACGGGCCAGGACTGGCATTGCCGGAAAGAGCCTTACACCCGCTCGAACGTCACGCCCTCCAGCAACGCCAGGATGAAGGCGTCGTACGCGTCCTTCATCGGCAGCGCGTCATCCACCTTGATGCGGCGGCGCTCCGCGAGGACCGTCTCCCCCGTCCTCGGGTTGCGCGCCTCCTTCGCGTACGTCTCCCGGTAGAGCCCCGTCCCGCGCTTCTGCCAGGTCGGCAGGTCGTTGAAGTTCACGCCCCGCTGGAAGAGCAGCTCGTTCTTCTCCGCCACCGACAGGCGCATGAGCATGTTCGTCGCCTCCGCCACGCCCTTCCCTTCGCGGCGCAGGCTCCAGTAGCAGTGCGCGTTCAGCGCGTTGCGGTGCGCGTCCTCGCTGCGCCAGCGGAAGTAGTCGCGCACGAGCCCCGCGTTCGGCAGCTCGCAGATGCGGCAGTCGAACGCGGCCAGGTCCCCCAGCAGCAGCGAGAACTTCGCGCTCGCCTCCCCCGCGAGGATGGAGTTGAGCTTGCGCGTCTTGCGCCCGAAGGTGTCCTCGTCCGGGTGGAACAGCAGCGAAATCTCATCGCTCTGCGTGTAGCCGTAGACGACCCGGAAGCCGCAGTCCATCAGGTGCCCGGTCGTCGCGACCATCATGTCGCGCACGCGCACGTCGAAGGGACTCTCGAAGGCGTGCACCTCCTTCGTCAGCCGCGTGAAGCCGCGCCCATCGATGCGCGCCACCATGAACACGCCGGGCAGCACGCACAGGTCATGCGCGGTCTCGAACACGCGCATCTTCTCGTCGAGCTCATCGAACTTCACGTTGCCACTCCTCCACGGAGAAACCGTCCTGCGACAGCCGGACGAAGAAGAGCGCGTCGAACCCCTCTTCCGGGCTGGGGACCTGCAACCGCTTGTAGGTCCCGAGCACGCCCACCCACGGCACGCGCTGCTCCACCGGGCGCTGGTCGTTGCGCAGGAGCGCGTCCGCCACCTTCGACTGGAAGTAGAGCCCCACCACGCGGAAGCCGAACTGCTTCGCGGCCGCGATGTACCGGGAGCGCTCCGCCGCCGTGGGGTTGGTGTTGTCCACCACGAAGGGCTGCTTCGCCTCCAGGCACGCGCGCAGCAGCACCTTCTCCCGGTGCCGCGTCTTGAGCATGTCCAGGCTCAGGCGGACGTGGGTGGTGAAGAAGCGCTCCCGGTAGAAGGTGCTCTTCCCCGCCCCCTGGATGCCCGTGAAGATGACCGCTTCCATCCCGTCCCTTCCCTCCCGCGCGACCGCTCGCGGGGACTCCGGGACGCCCGGGCGCGGGGAAACCCGACAAGCCCCCGGACGCCCACCCGCTGGGGCCGGGTACGGCGTACGGCGGGCGCTCGACATCGTCCCATCCTGAAGGTGGACCCGCGCGGGCCGCTGGGGTATCCCCGGAGGTGCCGGAGCGGTCCGGGTGAACGCCGGCCATCGCAGGCATGGATGGCGGGAGGAAAGTCCGGGCTCCACAGGGCAGGGTGCTGGCTAACGGCCAGTCGAGGCGACTCGCAGGAAAGTGCCACAGAAAACAGACCGCCTGTCCTCGCAAGGGGGCGGGTAAGGGTGAAACGGTGCGGTAAGAGCGCACCGCGTCCGGGGTGACTCGGACGGCTCGGTAAACCCCACCTGGAGCAAGAGCCAATAGGAACGCGTCCCCGAAAGGGGACAGGGATGGCCCGTCCTACGCGTTCGGGTTGCTCGCTGATGAGGTCCCTGGGCAACCAGGGCCCTAGATGAATGTTCATCGCCCATCCCGAAAGGGGTGGGGACAGAACCCGGCTTACAGGGCCGCTCCGGTTTTTTCCCTGTCATCCGCCCACGGGGACCTGCGCCAACAGCAGGCGCCCCCGGCCGTCGTTGCGCACCGCCTCCGGGTTGGTGATGGGCAGGCGCGCGTCGTTGCGCGGCTCCCACAGCCCCATCCACACGTTCACCGCGCGCGGCGTGGCCCCCTGCGGCAGGGCGATGACGAACTCGTCCTTCACCGTCTCCCCCACCTTCCACTGCGTCGTGGGGTACAGCCCGCCCGCGGGCTTGTGGTCCACGTTGAGCCGCTCCATGCGCCCGTCCGCGTCCTCCAGGTGGACGAAGACGAGGTAGTCCTCCTCGATGGGCTGGAGCACCTTGAAGAAGACGGTGACGCGCGCCTGGTCCCCGGTGGGGATGCGGCCCGGCTGCACCGACGCCCCCACCACCTCCACCTTCCCGCCCAGGTTGGCGCCGCTACGGATGGACAGCGGGGGCACCTGGGTGACGGTGGCCGCGCGGCGCTCCTCGGGGCTGGCCCCTCCGGGGGCCTCCACGATGCAGGCGCTGGACGTGCCCAGCAGGACGGTGGCGGACAGCAGGACGTTCAGGGTCGGAAGGCGCATGGCGGAGGGCCGTTCTAGCCGGCCACGGGCGCTGCATCCAACTGCGTGTTGGTGTATGCGGAGCGGCGATGATGACCC
>NZ_RAWA01000337.1 GCF_003611675.1 Corallococcus sp. CA053C | reverse complement strand
GGAGGCAGGGGGGTGGGCTCGGCCGCGAGCAGCGCGGCCGTGGCCAGGACGAGGGACAGGCTCATAGTTCGTGCACGGGGAAACGGGCGCCCATGTCGGGCCAGTACAGGGCCTCGCGCTTGCGGACGTCCTGGGGGGCAAGCTTCGCGAGCAGCTCCTGCACCGTCACGCCCAGCACCGGGTGCCGGACCTGCGGCGCCAGCTCCGCCAGGGGCTCCAGGGCGAAGCGGCGCTTGTGCAGCTCCAGGTGTGGCACCTGGAGGTTGGCGTCCGCGACGACGGAGCGCTCCTCCTCGTCCCACAAGAGGATGTCCAAGTCGATGACGCGCGGGCCCCAGCGCTGCAGGCGGTGACGGCCCAGGTCCTGCTCGATGCGCTGCAGGATGCACAGCAGGCGCTGCGGGGACAGGTCGCACTCCAGCGCCACCGCGGCGTTCAGGAAGCGCGGCTGCGCGGGGCCCACCGGGGCGGTGTCGTACAGGGACGAACAGCCCAGCACCGCCACCGCGTCGATGCACGACATCGCGGAGAGGGCGGCCACGAGGTGGGCCTCACGGTCGCCCTCGTTGGAACCCAGACCTACATAGACGGTCGCGCTCAAGGCTCCATCTCAACCGGGTTCACCAGGGTTCCGATTCCCTCCAGCTCCACCTCCACCGTGTCGCCGGCCACCAGCACGCCCACCCCGGATGGGGTGCCCGTGCTCACCAGGTCGCCGGGCAGCAGCGTCATGATGTGGGAGATGAAGGACACCAGGCGGGCGGGGCTGAACACCATGTCGGACGTCCGGCCATCCTGGCGCACCTGTCCGTTCACCCGGCACACCACCCGCAGGTCCGCCGGGGACAGCCCCGTCACGGCCCAGGGGCCCGCGCAGGCGAAGGTGTCGTAGCCCTTGGCGCGGGTGTGCTGGATTTCCTTCCGCTGGATGTCGCGCGCGGTGACGTCGTTGAAGGCGGTGAGGCCCCAGATGGCGCGCGCGGCGGTGGCCTCGTCGGCGTTCTTCACGCGCTCGCCAATGAGCAGCGCCAGCTCCGCCTCGTGGTGGACCTCCTGGCTCGCCTTCGGGATGCGGATGGGCGAACCCGGGCCGTTGAGCGCGGTGGAGGGCTTGGTGAAGATGAGCGGTTCGGTGGGCACGGGCTTGCCCATCTCCTCCGCGTGCTTGCGGTAGTTCTGCCCGATGCAGACGACCTTGGAGGCGTCCGACGGGACGAGCAGCGACAGGCCCTTGAGCGACCGGCGCAGCCCCGTCTCCTTGCCGCCGGCCCAGGGCGCGGCGGTGAGCACCACCACCTCGTTGCCGTCAACGCGGCCGTAGCTGGCGCGGCCCTCCACCTGGAAGCGGCAGTAACGGGCGGTCATGTCTTCCCCTGGAGGCCGAGCACGTCGGCCATGTCATAGAGCCCTGGCGCCCGGCCCGCCACCCACCGCGCGGCCCTCAGCGCGCCCAGCGCGAACTGGTCGCGGTTCGTCGCCCGGTGGGTGAGCTCGATGCGCTCGCCCTCGCCGAAGAAGTACACCGTGTGTTCGCCCACCACGTCCCCGCCGCGCAGCGCCTGCACGCCAATCTCACCCGGCGGCCGTGCGCCCGTCTGCCCCTCGCGCGCGAACGTGAGGTCGTCGCGCGTGCGACCCAGCGCGTCCGCGAGCACCTCCGCGAGCCTCAGCGCGGTGCCGCTGGGCGCGTCCTTCTTCATGCGGTGGTGCGCCTCCAGCACCTCCACGTCGAACGAGGGCCCCAGCACGCGCGCCAGCTCCGCCGCCATGCGGATGACCAGGTTCACGCCCACGGACATATTGGGCGCCGCGACGATGGGCACCTGCTTCGCGTGCGCCTGGAGCGCCGCGAGGGCCTCCGGCGTGAAGCCCGTGGAGCCCACCACCAGCGCCACGCCGCGCTCGGCGCACGCGCGCGCGTGGGCAAGGCTTGCCTCCGCGCTGGTGAAGTCCACGACGACGTCCGCCTTCGCGGCGTCCAGCGCGCGGCCCAGGTCGTCCGCCACGGCCACGTCCAGCGCCGCGCCCAGCCGCGCCACGAGCCCCGCGTCCTGGCCCGCCGCCGGGCTGCCCGGACGCGCGGTGGCACCCACCAGTTGGAGGTCGCTCGCGTCCCGCGCCAGGCGCAGGAGCGTGCTGCCCATGCGGCCGGTGATGCCGGTGATGACGGTGCGGGTCGCCATGTGCGTGCGTGCTCCCTAGCCCTTCAACAGCCCCAACCGCGCCAGTTCGTCCTTCAGCTTCGCCGCGTTCGCCCCGCCCATGGGCACGAGCGGCAGGCGGAGCTCCGGACCGAACAGCCCCATCTCGTGCAGCGCCCACTTCACCGGGATGGGGTTGGACTCCACGAAGAGCAGCCGGTGCAGCGCGTTCATCCGCACCTGGAGCCCGCGCGCCTTCGCGATATCCCCACCGCGCGCCGCCGCCACCAGGTCCGCCATCATCCGCGGCGCCACGTTGGACGACACGGAGATGACGCCCTTGCCGCCGCACGCGATGAAGGGGAGCACCGTGAAGTCGTCGCCGGACAGCAGCGTCAGCCGCTCACCGCACAGCTCCACGAGGTCGATGGCGCGCATCAGGTTGCCGGTAGCCTCCTTCAGCGCCACGACCTCCGGCACGTCGCACAGCCGGAGCGCCGTCTCCGGCAGCAGGTCCACACCCGTGCGGCCCGGCACGTTGTAGGCGATGAGCGGGAAGCCCGGGTGCGCCTTCGCGATGGCGCGGTAGTGCTCCACGAGCCCCGCCTGCGTGGGCTTGTTGTAGTAGGGCGTGACGATGAGCGCGCCGTCCGCGCCCACCTCCCGCGCGCGGCGCACGGAGTCGATGGTTTCGCGCGTGCTGTTGCTGCCCGCGCCCGCCACCACCGGCACGCGCCCCTTCACCTCCTCCACGACGACGGCGATGGCGCGCGCGCGCTCGTCCCCGTCCATCGTCACCGCTTCGCCCGTGGTGCCCATGGGCAAGAGCACGTTGGTGCCACCTTCGAGCTGGGCGCGGACCAGGGCGCGGAACGCCCCCTCGTCCAGCGCCCCGTTCAAGAACGGAGTGGCCAGCGCCGTCATGGAGCCTTCGAAGGTCTTCATTCCGGCGCTTATACGTTCAGGCCCGCTCGCCGCGCCAGAGGTCCTCGACGCGCTCGCGCTCCCGGACGACACGCCACGCCTCCCCGTCCACCAGCACCTCGGCCGGCCGGGGGCGCGAGTTGTAGGTGGAAGCCATGCTCATCCCGTAAGCCCCGGCGCTCATGAAGGCATACAGGTCATCCTGGCGGGGCAGCACCAGGGGGCGCGCCTTCGCGAGCACGTCGGTGGACTCACACACCGGCCCCACGACGTCCACCTCCACGGCCTTGCCCCGGCGCTGCACCAGGGGCTGGAGCGCGTGGTGCGCTTCGTAGAGGGCCGGGCGCAGCAGGTCGTTCATCCCCGCGTCCACCACCACGAAGGTGCGCGACGCCGTGGGCTTGCGGTACAGCACGCGCGTGAGCAGCACGCCCGCGTTGCCCACGAGCGAGCGGCCGGGCTCCAGCAGCAGCGTGGCCCCGGTGGCCTCCGTCGCGGCCAGCACCGTGCGCGCGTACTCCTGGACGCTGGGCGGCGTCTCGTCCGAATAGGTGATGCCCAGCCCGCCGCCCACGTCCAGGTACTCCAGCGCGTGGCCCCGGGCCTTGAGCGCGACGTAGAGGTCCGCGACCTTGGAGATGGCGGCGCGCATGGGCGCCGTGCGCGTGAGCTGCGAGCCGATGTGGCAGTCCAGCCCCAGCGCCTTCACGCCCTTGAGCTTCTTCGCGCGCGTGTAGAGGGCGAGCGCCTCTTCGAACGGCACGCCGAACTTGGACGTCTTCAGGCCGGTGGCGATGTAGCGGTGCGTGCGCGCGTCCACGTCCGGGTTCACGCGCAGCGCGAACGGCGCGCGCTTGCCCAGCCTGCGCCCCACGGCGTCCAGCGCCTCCAGCTCCTCCGCGCTCTCCACGTTGAAGAGCAGGATGCCGGCGTCCAGCGCCTGGGCCATCTCGTCCGGCGTCTTGCCCACGCCCGCGAACACCGTCTTCGCCGGGTCGCCGCCCGCGTGCTTCACGCGGGCCAGCTCGCCACCGGACACGATGTCGAAGCCGCTGCCCACCCCCAGCCCCGCGAACAGCCGGAGGATGGCCAGGTTGGAGTTGGCCTTCACCGAGTAGCAGAGGAGGTGCGGGTGGCCCTGGAACGCGTCCGTCACCTCGCGGAAGCGCTCCGTGAGGGCCGCCGCGGAGTAGACGTAGGTGGGCGTGCCCACCGCGTCCGCGATGGCCGACAGCGGAACGCCTTCCGCGTGCAGCACGCCCTTCTTGTACGGGAAGGCCTTCACTGCGGCAGTCCCGCGTCGGTGGAGGACGGCGGCACCGTGGGGCCGGAGGGCTCCACGGGTCCTCGCGGCGGCTCCTGCGGGGGCACCGTCTCCGAGGCGGGCGCGGGCGCCGCCGGACGGGGCGCGTGGGGGCTGCCCTTGATGCCACACGCCAGCAGCGACAGCGTCAGGGCGGTGGCGACACACCACCGGGGGAGGAGTCCGCGCATGGCTAGAACTTGATGGCCAGCGTGCCACGCACGGCGTGCGCGGTGCTGAGCTCCTGCCCGGGCAGGTTGAGGTCCTTCAGGCCGCTGAGCGGGAAGAGGATGCCGTAGTCGATGCCCGCCACGAAGCCGTCCTCGGTGATGTAGCGCGCGCCGATGTCCGCCTCCAGGCCCAGGCCCTTGCTGACGTAGGACGGCGTGGACTCCGCGTAGAACGCCTGCGAGTAGATGATGCTGCCGAAGACGTCGAAGCCCTCCGCGATGGAGTACTTGAGGCCCGGCCTCACGTAGAACGCATCCGTCACGCCGTTGAGGATGGAGCGCCACAGGATGAGGTCCACGCGGTAGTCGCGGTTGAAGCGGAAGTTGCGGATGGCGTTGTCGCCGTTGCAGCCGCCGTTGTCGCAGCGGTACTGGCGGCCTTCCACGTCACCCGGCTCCGTGTTGCCGCCGGAGCCGGAGCCCGTGCGGCCCGGGTAGTTGCCGAAGCCCGGGGCCTTGTCACCGGAGGCGAAGCCCAGCTCCACGCCCAGGTGCAGCTTGTTCTCGATGACGTGGAACTCCGTCTGGAGCACGCCGCCGAACTGCGCGATGCGCAGCGACTGGGTGGTGGGGTCGCTCGCCGTCAGCGCCCGCCCGTCGATGCTGCCCAGCTGCGCGGCGATCTCCGCCTCGATGCGGAACTTCTTCTCCGCGTACTTGAACCACAGGTCCGGCACGTACAGCGTGCCGCCGCGCGGGACGAACGTGGGGGGGTTGATGGTCGCGCCCGGGGCGGCTTCGTCGAAGGGGACGCCCGTCTCCGTGAGCGTCGCGTACCGCTGCGTGCGGTAGGTGAAGTACAGGCCGTAGTTGAGCACGCCCTGGTTGTTGTCCAGCTTGGCGCGCTCCTGCTGTTCGGTGTCGCGCCGCGCGATGGCCAGCACCAGGCTGTGGCTGTCGTCGGACTGGGTGAGGTCCACCGGCTCGCCCTGGGCGACGGCGCGCTCGGTGGAGACCCCCTCCGCGTTGAAGTCGATCATCGGCGTGACGTACCAGCCGGCGAACGGCTCGGTGACGAACTGGATGCGGTCCACCGTGTCGCCGTAGTCGCAGTCCAGGCAGTTGCCGTCGTTGCGCAGCATGCCCACGCCCCAGTGGCTGCCCATGCGCCCGAAGCGCAGGATGCCCACCGGCGTCGTCACCTCACCGTAGGCGCGCCGGACCTGGACGGAGTCCTTGAACGCGTTGACGGCGGAGTTGCCCGGGGCCTGGTTCTCCGAGAAGAGCGTGAACGTGTTGCGCCCGTCCAAGTTGTAGGCCGTATCCGGGTTGGAGCCCAGGAGGATGTTGTCCAGGGCGTCCACCTGCGCCTTGATCCGCACGTCCTCGGAGACGTTGAAGGAGGGGTCCAGGCGGAAGCGCATGTTGGCGCCGGCCTGCGTCCGCTCGGCGGGGGTGCGCGGCGAGCGCGTCCAGAACTGACGGCCCGACGCCGAGCCGGACGGCACCGGGAACTTGCCCAGGTCGAACTTGTAGAAGAGCGTGGGGCGCACGCGCAGGTAGCCGTCGAGCGTGAACAGCTCCAGCTTGCGCTTCTCCTCCGTCCACTCCTCCTGCCAGTCGCTGTTGTTGGCCACGGCCTGGGTGGCCGTCTGCGCGCGGATGTCCTCGCGCAGCTCCTGCCGGGTGGCCTCCAGTCGCTGCTCCAGCTCCTCGCGGCTGACCGCGCCGTCGTTCGCGGCGGGGGCGGCGGCGGCCGGAGCCGCGGGCGCGGGAGGAGGAGCTTCGGCGGGGGCCGACTCCTGGGGTGCCGCGGCGGGCGTGCCACCATCAGGCACCGGCGTCTGCGCGGTGGCCGTGGACGAGGCGACGAGCAGCGCCGCCAGCAGGACGTGAGGCATGGTCAACGGTCTCCGGGGCCACGACATGACGTGGCCGGTTTCAAAGGGCGGGCGATTCAAGCCATGCCCCCCTGGGGTGTCAACGTCTACGGGATCGGGGCTTCGCTCCCTCAACGGCCTTTTGCAAGCCCTTCACCGTCTTTCTTGGTGCGGTGGGGGCTTTTGGGAGCGGCTGGCATGCCGGACAGAAATGGGTGGTGCGCCCACCCTGGGTGAAGGACTCCACGGTCGTCCCGCACTTCGAGCAGGGCCCCTTCGCCCGGCCGTAGACGCGGAAGCGGTTCACCGCCCCCCGCTCCTCCAGGTAGACGATGTCCTCGCCCTGCTGTTCCCCGAGCTCCATGAGGCCGAAGTCGAACGCGGCGTGGATGGCCTTCGCCAGGCGCTTCCACTCGTCGGGCGTGAGGGACGCGGGGCTGCGCGCCGGGTGCACCCCCGCGCGGAAGAGCGCCTCCGCCGCGTGGATGTTGCCCAGGCCCGCGATGCGTCCCTGGTCCATCAAGGCCACCTTCAGGTCCTGTTTCGAACCTCCCACCGCCTCCTGGAGCTGGGGGCCGGTGAGGCCGTCCGTCAGCGGATCCCGCCCCAGGGCCTTCACCGCGGGCAGCTCCCACAGGCCTTGCGCGGGCGCGGGCTCCATCCGGCCGAAGAGGCGGGCATCGCTGAAGTGGACGACGTGGCCGTCATCCAGGTGGAAGCGGGCGCGGCTGTAGGGGACGGTTTCGCCCTCCTTGCGGCGCACGAACTTGCCCGTCATTCCCAGGTGGGCCATCAGGCCGTGGCCGCCCTCCAGGGTGAGCAGCAGGTACTTGCCCTTGCGCTCCACGGCCTCCACCCGGCCCTGGAGGCGGGTGAAGTGGGGCAGCTCCGCGCCCCGGAAGATGCGGGTGGCGTCCGCCTCCGCGCGCACGACGCGGCGGCCCTGGAACCAGCGCACGAGGTTGCGCCGGGCGATCTCCACTTCCGGTAGCTCAGGCATCCTGCCGGGGCACATAGCACCGCTCCCCGGGCGTGCGCATTCCCGTGCGGCGGCCCGCGCGCCCCCCGCCCCCGCTTTCGGCCGTTGGAAGACAGCCCGGCAGGCGGGGCTTGCCCGGGGGGAGGCTGCGTGAGTACGAGGTGCGGGAGACGTCAGCACCCCGCCACGAACCTCGCACTGAAGGGACGAACTGCCCATGCAACGGATGGTCACCGCAATCCTGACCCTCACCCTGGCCTCGGGCCTCACCACGGGCTGCGCGAAGCAGCGCGTTGGCGCGGAGAAGGCACTCGCCCAGGTGTTCATCTCCGACGAACAGGAGAACCAGCTGGGCCTCCAGGTGAAGAAGGAGCTGGAGACGAAGGAGAACATCAAGTACGTGCAGGATCCGGCCATCCTCGACTACGTGCGCAGCATCTCCGCGCCCATCCTCGCGCAGGCCAACAAGGACCGCTCCGGGGTGAAGTGGAAGGTCAACGTCATCGACGACCCGAAGACGGTCAACGCCTTCGCCACGCCGGGCGGCTTCCTCTACGTCTACACGGGCCTGCTGCTGGCGGCGGACACCGAGGCGGAGCTCGCGGGCGTCATGGCGCACGAGGCGGGCCACGTGGTGGGCCGGCACTCGGCGCGCGCGATGGTGAACGCCTACGGCCTGCAGGCCATCACCCAGGTGGCGCTGGGCCAGAACCCGGGCACCGCCGCGCAGATCGCCGCGCAGCTCGCCGGTGGCGGCCTGCAGCTGGCGCACGGGCGCAGCGAGGAGACGGAGGCGGACGAGTACGGCGCGAAGTACGCCGCCGCGGCCGGGTTTGATCCGCGCGGCCTCATCAGCTTCTTCGAGAAGCTCCAGAAGCAGCAGGGCTCGCAGCCCGGGGTGCTCAAGTGGCTGTCCACGCACCCCACCAACGAGGACCGCATCGCGCACCTGCAGAAGATCATCTCGCAGCAGGGCCTCACCGGCGGCCGCAACGCCCCGGGCGGGCTGCCGGCCATCCAGGCGAAGCTGCCCAAGTAGGCGTCGTGGGTGTTCCCGCCCGGGCGCGCGTTCAGTGCACGGGCGGGTTGTCGTTGCCATCCGGCAGCAGGCCGGGAGGCTCCGGGTCCTTGCCCTGGGCCACCCGGCGCCGCCTGCGGAACAGGGCCAGCCGCGTCTTCTGGGCGCTGGCGGCGCTCTTGGCCGCGCCGGGCGTCTTGAGCGGCGGCTCCAGGGGCGCGGGCTCGCCGAAGTCGCGCGCGCCCTTGGCCTTCCCCTTCACGGAGGCGTGCTCGAGGATGGCGTTGAGCTCCCCTCCGAGGATGAAGATGAGCCCGGAGATGTAGAGCCACAGCATCAGCACCACCACGCCACCGATGGAGCCGTAGGTGACGTCGTACTTGCCGAAGTGCTCCACGTACTGCGTGAAGCCCCAGGTGCTGCCCAGCCACGCCAGGGTGCCCAGCACCGAACCCGGGGTGATGTACTTGAAGCGCTGCCGCACGTCCGGCAGCAGGTAGTAGCAGAGCGACAGCATCAGCATCACCAGGCCCGCGGTGAACGGCCAGCGCAGCCAGGACCAGACGAGGTGGAACTCGTCGATGAGTGCCAGCTTGTCCGCCACCCACGCGCCCACGCGCCCGCCCAAAAGCAGGATGGCGAAGGACAGGGGGATGAGCAGCGTGCCCGCGAGCGTCACCACCAGCGCCAGCCCCTGCGTCTTCCAGTAGGGCCGGGACTCCGGCACGTCGTACGCCAGGTTGAGCGCCTTGCGCAGGGCGTCCACGCCGCGCGACGAGGACCAGAGCGCGACGAGCAGACCCACCGTGAGCAGCTTGGGCCGCGTCTCGCCGACGAGCGACGTCAGGTGCTGGCTCAGCACGCCCAGCGCGTCGCCGGGCACGAGCGGGCGGATGCGGTCCATCATCGCGTCCACGGCGCCGGGCGCGAACGGCATGTACGCCACGAGCGTGACGAGGAAGAACAGGAACGGGAACAGCGAGAAGATGAAGTAGTAGGACAGCTGCGCCGCCACGTCGGTGACGGTGTCCTCTTCAATCTCCTTCCAGAAGCGCCGACCGAACTCCCTCCACGTCAGGTACTTGAGCCGTGGCAGCCCCATGCGGTTCCCCCTCCGGGTCTGTGGGGAGCCAATGTGGGAACGGCCCGGCCATTCGGCAGCAGGCAGCCGGCCGAGCGCTCGGGGTGGAGACCGCCGAGTGTTGGCCGCTAGACGACCCCGGAGGGCAGGTAGCGGCCCAGCAGGGGGCGCAGGCGGGCGCGCACGTCGGCGGGGATGCGGGCGCGGTCGGTGAAGATGGCCAGCGCGAGCGCGCTGTCGCAGCGGCACACGGCCTGGGTGCCCGCGATGCGGGGCAGCGCGCGGCGCAGGAGCGCGGCGCCGTGGGCGGTGACGGCGTCCAGCCGCTGGGACAGTTGCAACTGGAGCGCCTCCGGCTCCTGGCCCGCGGGCTGGGGGCGCCAGGAGTCGTGGTCGGTGGGCAGCGCGATGAGGGCGTAGTGCAGCTCCGCCTCGCGGGCGAGCCGGGCCTCGGGCATGGCGGTGAGGCCCACGAGGTCGCAGCCCCACGTGCGGTACAGCTGGCTCTCCGCCTGGGTGCTGAGCGAGGGGCCCTCGATGCAGACGTAGGTGCCGGACGGGTGCACCACGGTGTCGCCCAGGCGGCCAGCGTCGGTGAGCGTCTGGCGCAGGGTGGAGCAGAAGGGCTGGGCCAGCTCCACGTGCACGGCGACGTCGTCGTAGAAGGTGCAGGGCCGGCGGTAGGTCCGGTCGATGACCTGATCCGGCAGGACGAGCTGGAGCGGCTGGATGTGGTCGCGCAGGGAGCCCACGGTGCCGGTGGCGAGCACGTGGGTGACGCCCAGCATCTTCAGGGCGAAGAGGTTGGCGCGGTACGGGGAGCGGGTGGCGTTGTGGACGTGGCCCTGGCCGTGGCGGGAGACGAAGACGACGGGGACGCCCTCCAGCTCCGTGGCGATGAGCGGCGAGCTGTGCGGGCCGAAGGGCGTCTCCACGGTGAGGTGTTCGCCCCGGCCCTGGAGCCCCAGGGCCTGGTAGAGGGCCTGGCCCCCGATGATGCCCACCTTGACCGCCGGCATGCGTCTCCCCTCGCCCGGGTGCCGGGCTCGGGCCTGACGATATCGCGGGGCCCTCCCCCGGGAAGCGCGGAAGACTGGTAGCTTTCACATTTGCCATGCGTCTTCTTCCGCGCCTCTTCGCCTTCACGGTCCTCTTCAGCACCTCCGCCCTGGCCGCCCCCATCCCCCCGGGATGCGAGGAGGACGCCGTCGCGTGCAAGGAGGACTGCACCATCGAGTACGGCGGCAACGGCAACGCCATCCGCAAGCTGACGCGCTGCTTCGAGGGCTGCACGGACCAGCGCTCCCAGTGCGCCCGGAAGTTCAACGCGGTGAACGGCCGCGCGGCGGACGCCCCGGAGGCCGCGCCCGAGCGCAGGAACTCCAAGACGGAGGCCGCGAAGCTGCGCGAAATCGAGGAGAAGGACCGCAAGCGCGACGACGACCCGTTCGGCGACGAGGACAACAAGCCCGTGCGCGAGCGCCCCGCGCGCGACGCCTACGACGACCCGCCGGAGCCGCCCCCGGAGCGCAAGGGCTACCGCGCGTCGGAGGCCGAGGCCCCGAAGAAGCCCGCGAAGGGCGCCCCGCGCCAGACGGCCTCCGTCCCGGCCCGCACGGCGGAGCCGCCTCCCGCGCGCACGCCGCC
>NZ_RAWA01000336.1 GCF_003611675.1 Corallococcus sp. CA053C | reverse complement strand
CTCGACGCCCTCTTGCGGCCCCTCCCCGTGGGCCTCCCCGGTGAGCTCTTCGTCGGCGGCCCCGGTGTCGCTCGCGGCTACCTCGGACGTCCCGACCTCACCGCCGAGCGCTTCGTCCCCCACCCCTTCGCCTCCTCCCCCGGTGAGCGCCTCTACCGCACCGGTGACCGCGTCCGCTGGCTGCCCTCCGGCTCCCTCGAGTTCCTCGGACGCCTCGACTCCCAGGTGAAGCTGCGCGGCTTCCGCATCGAGCCCGCGGAAGTCTCCGCCCTCCTGCGCGAGCACCCCTCCGTCCTCGACGCCTTCACGCTGCTGCGCGAGGACGCTCCCGGCCTCCAGCGCCTCGTCGCCTACGTCGTCCCCCGCGAACACGAGATCGACACGGCGGCCCTGCGTGCCTTCCTGCGCGAACGATTGCCGGAGCACATGGTGCCCGCGGCCTTCGTCCGTCTGGACGCGCTGCCCCTGTCCTCACACGGCAAGGTGGACTCGAAGGCCCTGCCCGCGCCCGATGACACCCACGTCGGCAGCGGTCAGCCCTACCTGGAGCCGCAGGGCCAGTTGGAGCGCACGCTGGCGACCCTCTGGACCGAGCTGCTGGGCCTGCAACGCGTGGGGCGCAACGAGCGCTTCTTCGACGTGGGCGGCAACTCGATGAGCATCATCCGCCTCCAGGCGCGGGTGCGGACGGAGCTGGGCCTGAACGTGGCCCTGCCCGTGCTCTTTCAGTACCCCACCATCGCCGGGCTGGCCGAGCACCTGTCGCGGACCGGCGACAGCCCGAAGCTGGAGTCCAGCCAGGAGCGCGGCGAGGGCCGCAAGGAGCGCATGGATCAACAGCGCGAGCTGCGCCTGGCGAACCGCCGCAAGAAGGGGGGCTCGTGATGGGCCAGGACAACACCTCCCAGCCCGAGGCCGTCGCCATCGTCGGCATGGCGCTGCGCGTCCCCGGCGCCAGTGATCCGGAGTCCTTCTGGAAGCTGTTGAGCGAAGGCGTGGAGCCGCGCACGTCCTTCTCCGACGCGGAGCTGGATGCGGCCGGAGTGCCGCGCTCCGTGCGCGAACAGCCGGGCTACGTGCGCGCGGGCTTCGTGCTCGACAACGTGGCCGGCTTCGACGCGGCCTTCTTCGGCTACAGCCCCCGGGAGGCGGAGCTGCTGGATCCCCAGCACCGCCTCTTCCTGGAGTGCGCGTGGGAAGCGCTGGAGCGGGCCGGGTATGACGGGACGCGCTGGCCGGGCGCCATCTCCGTCTTCGCGGGCGAGGGGCGCGGCAGCTACCTCATCACCCAATTGCTGACGCGGCCGGACCTGGTCGCGTCGCAGGGCCTGTTCTCGCTGGTGGTGGCCAACGAGAAGGACTTCCTCGCCACGCGCGTGTCCCACCGGATGGACCTGCGCGGACCGAGCCTCACCGTGCAGACCGCGTGCTCCACGTCGCTCGTGGCCGTGCACCTGGCCTGCCAGAGCCTGCTGTCGGGCGAGTCCGACATGGCGCTCGCGGGCGGCGTCTCGCTCGTGCTACCCCAGCGCGCCGGCTACCTCTACCGCGAGGGCGGCATCCTCTCACCGGACGGACACTGCCGGCCCTTCGACGCGAAGGCCGAAGGAACGACGGGGGGCTCGGGCGCCACGGTCGTGGTGCTCAAGCGCCTGTCGGATGCCCTGGAGCAGGGCGACCCCATCCACGCGGTCATCCGCGGGTCGGCCACCAACAACGACGGCGCCTCCAAGGTGGGCTTCACCGCGCCCAGCGTGGACGGTCAGGCCCGGTGCATCTCCGAGGCGCTCGCGGTGGCGGGCGTGGAGCCCGACTCCATCCAGTACGTCGAGGCGCACGGGACGGCCACCCCGCTGGGAGACCCCATCGAGGTCGCCGCGCTCAACCAGGTGTTCCAGGGACAGCCGCGAGGCTCCATCGCCCTGGGCTCGGTGAAGGGCAACCTGGGGCACATGGACGCGGCGGCCGGCGTGGCGGGCCTGATCAAGACGGCGCTGGCGCTGAAGCACCGGCGACTGCCCCCCAGCCTGCACTTCCAGCATCCCAACCCCAGCGTCCCCTTCGAGGAGGGGCCCTTCGCCGTCAACACCACGCTGAGGCCGTGGCCCGGTAACGGACCGGCACGCGCGGGCGTGAGCTCCTTCGGGCTGGGCGGCACCAACGCGCACGTCGTGCTGGAGGAGGCGCCCGCCCCGGCGTCGCGCACGTCGACGACGCGCCCCTGGCAATTGCTGGTCCTCTCCGCCCGGAGCGCTCCCGCGCTGGAGGAGGCCACGGCACGTCTGGCCACGCACCTGGAGCAGCACCCGGAGGTGGCGCTGGCGGACGTCGCCCACACGTTGCAAGTAGGACGGCGGCGCTTCGAGCACCGGCGGGTGCTGGTCTGTCAGGACACCCGCGAGGCCCGCGAGGTGCTGGCCGCGCGCGACCCGCGCCTGCTCACCGAGGTGGCGGAGGACGGACGCCGGCCGGTGGCGTTCCTCTTCCCCGGCCAGGGCTCGTACCACGTGGACATGGGCCGCGACCTGTACGCGTCCGAGCCCGTCTTCCGCGAGCACGTGGACGCGTGCCGCGAGCGGTTCGCGCCATTGCTGGGCATGGACCTGCTCCAGAGCCTCTACCCCGCCGCGTCGGCGCACGCGGAAGCCTCGCGGAGGCTGGAGCAGGTGTCGCTCGGCCACCCGACCCTCTTCACCGTCGAGTACGCGCTGGCGCGCTGGTGGATGCACCAGGGCGTGCAGCCCCAGGCGCTCCTCGGTCACAGCATCGGCATGTACGCGGCGGCCTGTGTGGCGGGCATCTTCTCGCTGGAGGACGCCGTGGAGCTGGTGGCCCTGCGCGGCCGGCTCATGCAGCAGCTCTCCGGAGGGGCCATGCTCTCCGTCCAGCTCCCCGAGTCCGAGCTGCGACCCTTGCTCGCGGGCAGGCCGGTGGACGTCGCCGCCATCAACGCGCCCTCGCTGTGCGTGGCCTCTGGTCCCCAGGACGCAGTGCAGGCCTTGCAAGAGGCGCTGGAGGCACGCGGCGTGGAATGCCGACGGTTGCACAGCGGCCATGCCGGCCACTCCGCGATGATGGAGCCGATGCTGCGGCCCCTGGAGGAGCGGCTGCGCCGCGTGCGCATGTCCCCTCCGACCATCCCCTGCGTCTCCAACCTCACCGGGACCTGGCTCACGAACGCGGAGGCGACGGATCCGCGCGCGTGGGCGGAGCACGTGCGCCGGCCGGTGCGGTTCGCCGAGGGCGTGGCCACGCTGCTCGCGGAGCCGGATCAGTTGTTGTTGGAGGTGGGCCCGGGGCAGGCCCTGACGATGCTCGCGCGGCAGGCCTCGGCCGCGGCGGGGCGCACGGTGGTGCCGTCGATGCGCCGGCCGCAGGACCCTCGGCAGGACTCCTCCGTGCTGCTGGAGGCGGCGGGACGGCTGTGGCTGGCCGGCGTGGAGCTGGACGGCGCGAAGCTCCAGGGCCCCGGCGAACACCGTCGGGTGGAGCTGCCCACCTACCCCTTCCAGCGAGAGCACTTCTGGGTGGAGGCCGCGGACGGGCAGGCCTCGCTGACCGCGGCCCCACGGACGCCGGGGACCGCGCCGCGCAAGCGGGACGATGCCTCCGAGTGGTTCTACCAACCGGCCTGGAAGCCCACGCCGCCGCCGCCGGAACCCGCGTCCCGGGGCGGGCGCATGCTGGCCTTCGTCGAGGCCACGGGCTTCGGGGCGAAGCTGGTGGAGCACCTGCGGGCCCAGGGCACGGAGGTGGTGCGGGTGCTGCCGGCCCGGGAGTTCTCGCGGCTGGACGCGCACACCTACGGCCTCGTTCCCGGCGAGCCCGCGCACTACCGCGCGCTGCTGGAGGCGGTGGGCCGCACCCCGTTCGTGGTGCATGCGTGGGGCCTGGGACCCGGGCTCGCGGGGGACGAGGAGGCCGCGCTCGCGCTGGAGCTGGAGCGGGGCTTCCACAGCGTCATCGCCCTGACACGGGCGCTCCAACCCCAGGCGGGCGAAGCGCCGGTGGACGTCGCCATCCTGGTGAGCGGCGCGCTGGAGGTGACCGGCGACGAGCCGCTGGTGCCCGCACGCGCGCTGGTGGTGGGCCCGTGCAAGGTGGTGCCCCAGGAGCACTCCGGACTGCGCCCGCGCTGCATCGACGTGCGCCTGCCCGGGGACCCGGCGAAGGAAGCGCGGCTGCTCTCGCGACTGGCCGCGGAGGTGCGCCTGACGTCGGCGGAGCCCGTGGTGGCCTGGCGCGCAGGGCGTCGCTACGTCGAGCACCACGAGCCGACGCGGCTGCCCCCGCCGGGCGCCGACGTGGCCCCGCTGCGGGAGCGGGGCGTGTACCTGATCACCGGAGGCCTGGGACGGATCGGCCTGGGCGTGGCCGAACACCTGGCGGCGGCGGTGCGGGCGCGGCTGGTGCTGGTGGGCCGCTCGCCCTTCCCTCCGCGCGAGGAGTGGGAGGCGTGGCGGGTGGCGCACGGCGAGCAGGACGACGTGTCGCGGAAGATCCACCGGCTGCGGGCGATGGAGGCGCTGGGGGCGGAGGTGCTGGTGCTGTCGGCGGACGTGTCGCGGCGGACGGAGGTGGAGTCCGTGGTGGCCCGCGCGGAGGCGCGCTTCGGGGCCCTGCACGGGGTGGTGCACTCGGCGGGCAGCATCGGGAAGCAGACCTTCGTGCCGCTGGTGGAGCTGGAGCGCGAGCGCTGCGAGGAGCAGCTCGCCGCCAAGGTGCATGGCACGCGCTGGCTGGAGGCGGCGCTGGCCGGCAGGACGCTGGACTTCATGGTGCTGCAGTCCTCGTTGTCCGTGGTGCTGGGCGGCCCGGGGTTCAGCGCCTATGCGGCGGCCAACGCCTTCATGGACACGCTGGCGTCCCTGCGCGCCCGCGCGGGCGGGACGCAGTGGCTCAGCGTGGACTGGGACGGGTGGTACCAGGAGGGGGAGGAGCCCAACGCCTCCGACATGACGCTCGCGGAGGGCTCGGACGCCCTGCGGCGACTGCTGGGCGCGGGCGCCGAGGGACGCTGGGCGGTGTCCACCGCGGACCTCGCCGCGCGTCAAGCGGTGTGGCTGCGGCGCGAACGGGCCGACGCGGCTTCGGGTCCGCGGACGGATCCGGGCCACTCCCGGCGCGGGCTGCGCACGGCGTATGTCGCGCCCCGTGACTCCGTCGAGCGCGAGACGGCCGCCATCTGGGCGGAGCTGCTCGGCGTCGCGCAGCCGGGCATCCACGACGACTTCTTCGAGCTGGGCGGGCACTCGCTGGTGGGAGCGCAGGTGATGGCGCGGGTGCGGCAGGTGTTCCAGGTGGAGCTGCGCCTGCGCACCCTCTTCGAGACACCCACCATCGCGGGCATGGCGGTGGCCATCGTCCACGGCCGCACCGAGAGCGTGGAAGACGCGGAGCTGGAGTCCCTCCTCACCGAGTTCGAGTAGGCCGCCCGCGGTCGCCTCTTCGCATCAACCCTCTTCTTTGACCGAGCACCATGAGCGACATTCGGAACCGGATCGCCAACCTCCCCCCTGAAAAGCGCGAGCAGTTCCTGCGCAAGCTGGCCGAGCGGCAGAACGCTCCCGGGGTGACGCAGGAGCCTCCGCCGACCCGGCGGCCCGCGCGC
This sequence comes from Corallococcus sp. CA053C, assembly GCF_003611675.1. Lineage (GTDB taxonomy): Bacteria > Myxococcota > Myxococcia > Myxococcales > Myxococcaceae > Corallococcus. Next base: position 5,536 of record NZ_RAWA01000336.1, on the reverse strand, counting down.
GCGGCCTCCGAGCCGTCGCCGTTGTCCTTCGCCCAGCAGCGCCTGTGGTTCCTGGACCGGATGGAGCCCGGGACGACGCTGTTCAACATCCCCGCCGCCTTCCGCCTGCGGGGACCGCTGGACGCGCGGGCCCTGGAGCGCGCCTTCAACGCGCTCGTGGAACGCCATGAGTCGCTGCGCACGCGGTTCCTGGAGCAGGACGGTCAGCCCGTCCAGGTGGCGGTGCCCTCGCTGGAGCTGACCCTGGCGCGGGTGGACCTGATGGGGCTCGCGCCGGATCAGCGCGAGCAGGAGGCGCGGCGGCGGTTGGCGGAGGAGGCGCGACGTCCGTTCGACCTGACGTGCGGGCCCCTGCTGCGCATCCACCTGCTGCGGCTGACGGCGGAGGAGCACGTCCTGCTGCTGACGATGCACCACATCGTCTCCGACGGCTGGTCCATGGAGGTGCTGATCCGCGAGGTGGGCGTCTTCTACGAAGCCTTCAGCACCGGCGTCGCTCCGGTGCTCGCGCCCCTGCCGTTGCAGTACGCGGACTTCGCGCGCGAGCAGCAGCTCGGTCGTGAGAGCGCGGCCCTGCGCCGGCAGCTCGACCACTGGAAGGCGCGGCTGACCGGCGCGTCCCAGGTGTTGGAGCTGCCCACGGATAGGCCTCGTCCGGCCGTGCAGACGTTCCAGGGGGCGGAGCTGTTGGTGGAGCTTCCGGGGCCGCTGGTGGAGGAGCTCAAGGGGCTCGGACGGCGCAACGGGGCCACCCTCTACATGGTGTTGCTCGCCGCCTTCCAGACGGTGCTGCACCGCTACTCGGGGCAGGACGACCTCTGCGTGGGCACGCCCAGCGCCGGACGCGGACAGGCGGAGCTGGAGGGGCTTATCGGCTTCTTCCTCAACACGCTGGTGCTGCGCACGGACCTGTCCGGCGACCCCACGTTCCTGGAGCTGCTCGGCCGGGTACGCGAGGCCGCGATGGGTGCGTTCGACAACCAGGACGTGCCCTTCGAGAAGCTCGTCGAGGAGCTCCAGCCCCGGCGCAGCCTCAGCTACACGCCGCTCTTCCAGGTGATGCTCATCCTCCAGAAGCCGCAGGGGCGTCCCCGGCTGGGAGCCCTGACGCTGGAAGGAATCAAGAGCAACGCGGGCCAGTCGATGTTCGACCTCACCCTGTCGCTGGTGGAGGTGGAGCGCGGGGGGCTCGTCGGTCACGTGGAGTACAGCACCGACCTGTTCGAGGAAGGCACCGTCGCCCGCCTCTTCCAGCACCTGCGCACCGTGCTGGAGGCTGTCGTCGTGAGGCCCGAGCAGCGCCTGGGTGAGTTGCCGCTCATGCCCGAGGCCGAGCGGCGTCAGGTGCTCCTGGACTTCAACCGCACCGACACCGACGTGCCTCTCGAGGTCTGCTTCCACCAGCTCTTCGAGGCCCAGGCGGCTCGCACTCCGCACGCCCTTGCCGTGCGCGACGCCTCCTCGTCCCTCACCTACGCGGCGCTCGATGCCCGCTCCAACCGCCTCGCGCACTTCCTTGTCCACTCGGGCTTGAAGCCCGATGGCATCGTTGCCCTCCTCGCGCCTCGCGACTGCGACTTCCTCACCTCCACCCTGGGCATCCTCAAGGCGGGCGCTGCGTGGCTGCCCCTGGATCCCCTCCACCCGCCCCAGCGCCTCTCCCAGGTCCTCGCCCTCAGCCGCGCTCCCTTCGTCCTCGTCGCGGACGCGCTCGCGCCCCGGCTCGCCTCTGCCCTCGCGCTGCTGCCCCCTGAGTCCAGGCCTCGCGTCCTCTCGCTGGAAGCTTCGCTGAGCGCCGCGTCCCCCGAGCACGCCCTCGCGCCTCGCGGCTCGCCCTCGCACCTCGCCTACGTCATCTTCACCTCGGGCTCCACCGGCACCCCCAAGGGCGCCATGGTCGAGCAGCGCGGCATGCTCAACCACCTGCATGCCAAGGTGCAGGCCCTGGCGCTGGGCCCCTCCGACGTCGTCGCCCAGACGGCCTCGCAGTGCTTCGACATCTCCATCTGGCAGTTCTTCTGCGCCCTGCTCGTCGGTGGCCAGACGCTCATCCTTCCCGACGACGTCGCGCATTCGCCCGGGGCCCTCCTTGAGTCCTTGGAGCGCGAGGCGGTTTCCATCGTCGAGACCGTGCCCTCGCTGCTGCTCGCCCTGCTCGACGAGGCCGACGCGCTGGGCCCCTCCCGCCCCGCGTTCAGTCACCTGCGCTTCATGCTGGCCACGGGTGAGGCCCTCCCGGCGGAAACCGCGCGGCGTTGGCTTCAGGCCTGGCCCGCCGTGCCCCTGCTCAACGCCTACGGCCCCACCGAGTGCTCTGACGACGTCACCCACGCCCTCCTCACTTCGGCGCCTACGTCCGCTTCCGTCCCCATCGGTTCGCCCCTCTGCAACACGCGCCTGTATGTCCTCGACTCGCACGCGCGGCCCTGCCCGCTGGGCGTCCCCGGGGAGCTCTTCGTCGGTGGCGTGGGCGTCGGCCGGGGCTACCTCTTCGACCCGCTTCGCACCGCTGCCTCCTTCGTTCCGGACCCGTTCTCCTCCTCCCCCGGCGCCCGCCTCTACCGCACCGGCGACCGCGTCCGCTGGCTGCCTGACGGTGCCCTCGAGTTCCTGGGCCGCATCGACTTCCAGGTGAAGGTGCGCGGCTTCCGCATCGAACTCGGAGAGATTGAAGCCTTCCTCTCGCGCCTTCCTTCCGTGCGCGACGTGGTGGTGGTGGGACGCGAGGACGCACCGGGCGATGCGCGCCTCGTGGCCTACGTCTGCGCCCGCCCGGGCCATGCCCTCGACGTGGACGCCCTGCGCGCGCACCTCGCCGAGCACCTGCCCGAGTACATGGTGCCCTCCGCCTTCGTCCTCCTGGACGCGCTCCCGCTCTCCAGCAATGGCAAGGTGGACCGCAAGGCCCTGCCCGCGCCCACGGCCTCCCTGGAAGGGACTCGCGCCTACGCTCCTCCGCGCACTCGCATCGAAGAGGTGCTGTGCGGCCTCTTCGCGCGCTTGCTGCGCCTGGAGCGCGTGGGCGTCCACGACGACTTCTTCGCGCTCGGTGGCCACTCGCTGCTCGCCACCCGCCTCGTCGCCCAGGTGCGCGAGGTGCTCGGTCTGGAGCTGCCCCTTCGCGCCCTCTTCGAGGCCACCACCGCCGCTCGCCTCGCCGAACGCGTGGAGGCGCTCAAGGCGTCTTCCTTCTCCTCCTCCGCGCCGCCCCTGCGTCCCGCGCCTCGCGGCGGCGCGCTGCCCCTGTCCTTCGCACAGCAGCGCCTGTGGTTCCTCGACCAGTGGCAGCCGCAGAGCGCCTTCTACAACATCCCCGCCGCGCTCCGACTCCTCGGCCCCCTGGATGTGCCGTCACTTCAGCGCACCTTCGATGAAGTGATCCGCCGCCACGAATCGTTCCGCACGACGTTCGAGGACGGGCCCCAGGGCCCTGTGCAGCTTGTCCACGCGGACCTCGCGGCGTCGCTCCCGCTCGTGGACCTCCAGGCCCTGCCCGCCGGGATGCGTGAGTCGGAAGCGCTCCGAATCGCCAACGACGAAGCACGGCGTCCGTTTGATCTCACCCACGGCCCCCTGCTTCGCACCACCCTGGTGCGAATCGACACGGACCACCACCTGCTCGTGGTGGTGATGCACCACATCGTCTCGGACGGAGGCTCCTCGGAGGTGCTGCTGCGCGAGCTGGCCGCCCTCTACGACGCCTTCCGCCAGGGACAGCCGTCGCCGCTGGCGCCGCTGTCAGTGCAGTACGCGGACTACGCCTTGTGGCAGCGCTCCTGGCTCCAGGGCGAGGTCCTCGATGCGCAGCTGGGCTGGTGGCGTCAGCAGCTCGACGGCGCGCCGCACGCCTTGGCGCTTCCCACGGACAGACCGCGCCCGGCGCTCCAGACGTTCCGCGGAGCGCTCCTCACCCGGGTGCTGCCGCGTCCGCTCTCCGACTCCCTGCGCGCGTTCCACCGCGCCGAAGGCGTCACCCCGTTCGTGACGTTGCTCGCGGCCACGCAGGCCCTGCTGCATCGCTACTCGGGCCAGGACGACTTCACCGTCGGCTCTCCCGTCTCCGGTCGCACGCATACCGCGATGGAGGGCCTCATCGGCTTCTTCGTCAACACGCTGGTGCTGCGCTCCCGCTTCGGCCCCCGCACCACCTTCCGGGAGCTGCTCGCCCAGGCGCGCGAGTCCACGCTCGGCGCGCTCGCCCATCAGGACGTGCCCTTCGAGAAGCTCGTGGAAGCGCTCCAGCCGCAGCGCGACCTGAGCCGTTCACCCCTCTTCCAGGTGATGGTGGCCTATCAGCAGGAGCTCCAGGTCCAGCAGGCCCTGCCGGGCCTCACCCTGCGCCCGCTGCCCGTGGATGGACAGGGCGCCAAGTTCGACCTGACCCTCTCCCTCACCGACACCGACGAGGGCCTTCGCGCCTCGTTCGAATACAACACCGACCTCTACGACGAGGCCACGGTGGCGCGCATGGCGGAACACCTGTCCCTGCTGCTCGAGGGCGCCATCGCCGGACCGGATCAGCCCATCGCCTCGCTGTCCCTGCTCACGGACGCGGAGCGGCAGCGCGTGCTGGTGGAGTGGAACGCCCACGACGTGGACTTCCCCCGCGACGTCCTCGCCCACCAGCTCTTCGAAGCCCAGGTGGCCCGCACCCCGGACGCGCCCGCCGTCTCCACCGGCGACACCACCCTCTCCTTCCGCGAGCTCGACGCCCGCGCCAACCAGCTCGCGCACCACCTGCGCTCGCTCGGCGTCGGCCCCGAGACCCGCGTCGGCCTCTGCGTCGAGCGCTCCTTCGACCTGCCCATCGGCATCCTCGCCGTCCTCAAGGCCGGTGGCGCCTGGGTGCCCCTGGATCCGTCCTACCCCGCCGAGCGCCTCGCCTTCATGCTCGCTGATTCGGCCGTGCAGGTGCTCCTCACGCAGGCGCCGTTGAGAGACGTCGTGTCCATGCGCGACGGAGTCGTCGTGTGCCTGGACACGGACTGGCCGCAGGTGGCCACCCGGTCCACCCTGCCGCTGCCCCCTCGTGGCGTGCCCGACTCGCTCGCCTACGTCATCTACACCTCCGGCTCCACCGGCCGTCCCAAGGGCACCCTCCTCACCCACCGCGGCCTGTGCAACACCGCCCTCGCCGCCGTCCGCGAGCACGGCTTCGATTCGCACTCCCGCGTCCTTCAGTTCGCCTCGCTCGGCTTCGACGCCTCCGTCTGCGAAGTCTTCGCCACCCTCCTCGCCGGTGCCTGCCTCCACCTCGCACCCCGCGAACAGCTCATGCCCGGCGAGCCCCTCCATTCGCTGCTCCGCTCGCGCGCCATCACCGCCGTCACCCTCACCCCGTCCGTCCTCGCCCAACTGGAGCCGGACGGACTCGAAGGCCTGCGCACCGTCATCTCCGCCGGTGAGGCCTGCCCTCCCGCCATCGCCGCACGCTGGGCACCCGGCCGCCGCTTCCTCAACGCCTACGGCCCCACCGAAGTCACCGTCTGCGCCTCCATCGGCGCCGTCGTCGACCCGGCCCACCCCACCATCGGAC
>NZ_RAWA01000335.1 GCF_003611675.1 Corallococcus sp. CA053C | reverse complement strand
TCTGCATGCCGCGCACCTCGGGGCTGTCCCCCAGCGCGTCGCGCACGCCTTTGGGCAAGTCCTGGTGCGCCTGGGCCATCATGACCTGTCCGCCCTGGATGAGGACGGCCGCGCTGACGGCAGGCACGGAGATGACGCCCGCCTGCACGAGCCTTCGCATCATCTCCACCCACTCGGCGGAGACCACCAGCCGCGAGCCCACCATGACGCCGCCCGAACTCATCACGAGGCCCACGCCCAGCGTCACAGGGGCCGAGGGAGGCCCGCGCGGCAGGGCCATCTTCATGGTGGAGATCATCGCGACCATCTCCACCGCCTGCATCGCCGCGATGACCTGCCCGCCGAACTTCAGGGTCTCGCGGGTCTCCCGCTGGAGCGTGTCGAACTCACGCGTCAGCTTCCCCATCAGTTCCGGCATCGCGGTCGTCGCCGCCTCCACCCGCTCCGGATCCAGTGAGGCGAGGTCCGTCAGCGTGGGCTCCATCAGCCCCTGCACGCGATGCAGGTCCGTGAAGAGCTTCTCGCCGCTGCACATGGGGCAGTGACGGAGCACGGCGTCCGCGAGGTGCAGGAAGTCCACCCAGGTGGCCAAGAGGAGGGTCCCAAATTGGGCCGCCTGGAGCTTCGGCCCCGCCATGCGCAGCAGGCCCAGCTCCATGTCCGTGTCGCCGACTTCCGAGGCCACCTCCGTCAACGCGGTGGCACTCCCAAGCGCGCCCTGAAGCCACGTCACCTGCTTGGAGCCCTGGTCGAGGTAGCGCGTGAAGACGCCGGTGAGGCTCCAGCCCCAGGGGTCTGGAGGACGGGCCGCCAGCCGGGTGAACGCGGCCTCGACGCGGCGCAGGGAGCCCTTCACTTCGTCCGTGGCTTCGAGGACCGCTTGCCGCGTCGATGCAGCGCTTCGGGCCCCGCCCCCGAGAGCACTGTCTCCCACGGCGGTCACGTCGTCACGCGGCTGCTGGCGGCGCAGGAGCCGTTGCTCAGACCCGGAGAGGGCGCGGGGGCGAGACTCCCAGGCGCGCGGGGGCTCATCGTTCGGAGCCTCCACCCAGGAGGGCGAGGAGGTGCCACGCGGCGCGTAGCTCAAGCTTCGGCCTTGCCCAGGCCCTTGCGACACGGAGGCACATCCCGTGGCCAGCAGCCCCAGCCACAGCACCGTCCACCCGCGGTTGCCCATTGTTCGCACCTCCTGACTGCACTCCGGGGTGGCGTGCAGAGCCCTGTCATACCCGCGCAGTCCGACAAGCTGGATGAATCTGGCAGGTGCATGCCCCCGAAGGCATGGAGGGAGGCGAAAGTCAGGGCTTACGCGGGCGTTCCCGACGCGGGCGAGGTCTGGGACGGTGGTGCGGAGACGCTGGAGGACCCGGGGGACGTGGTGGAGCGCGAGCCGTACTCGGACTGCACCTTCACCCCAGCGACAGGCACCACCATCGCTTCGTGCTCGGATCCGGCCCTGTTCGACCGGTCCATGTGCCCATCCGGGGCGCTCGACGACCTGGGGGCTTCGGGCGCGTACGAGGTGCGCATGCTGCCCTCCACCAATCCCTATCAATTCGGCTTCACGCTGCGGCTGCCTTCGGAGGGTGGCGTGGGCGAGAGCGATGGCACCCCGCTGCTCTTCCAGGACGTGGGGGACGGGGAGTTCTTCTTCGGGCCCCGGGTCCGGCAGGCGTTTCCCACTCTTCAATGGCGCATCTCGATGAGGAAAATCTCCTCACCATGATGGGATAAGGATCGAGGAGAAGGCTTCGTCACCGTATGGGCGAGGCGTCATCAGTCCGGCGGGAAGGGAGTGAACGCCATGCTGAGCGCCGTGAGGACGCTGCTGGCCTCGACACTCACCCGAAAGATGATGGCGGCCGTCGTCTTCGCGCTGGCCGAGCATCTTCGGGATGAGAGCGCCGCGAGGCCCACGTTCCCGTGGCGGTTCGTGGCGCATGGGTGCTCACAACCCGAGGACGGACATGGGGAGCCGGTAGATGTCGCCTGTTCCCCGGCCGATTCCCTCGAGTGACGCGTCGTTCCTGGGGGTGTCGAAGCGCGCACCCACGGGGCCCGTGAAGGGCCGGTTGCTGCTGAAGTAGAGCCACTGCCCGTCCGGCGAGACGCTCGGGTTGAAGTCTCGCGCCGGAGAGTTGATGCCCTCGCAGAGCGGCTGGGCCGGCTCCCAGCCCCCCGGGCCCCTGCGGCTGACGTACAGGTCGTAGCTGCCGCGGCTGTCCGCACGATTCAGGGCGCTGAAGAGGAGGAAGCGCCCGCCGGGGGCGATCCAGGGCTCGACCTCGTGGCCTTCCGTGTTGATGGCGTCCCCGAGGTTCTCGGGAGGCTGGTGGATGCCTCCCACGAGGCGGGACACCCAGAGGTCGCTCCCGCCGAGGGTCCCTGGCCTGTCCGCACCGAAGTACAGGTCTCCGTTCGCGGCCACCGATGGGGACCACTCGTCTCGGGTCGCGTCGCTCACCGGCTCGGGGATCCGGCGGGCCTCGCTCCATTCGCCGTTCGCCTGGAGCGAGGCGGACCAGACGTCGAACGTCGCGCGGGCCGCGGGCAACTCCTCTCCCGGGTGGGGGCGGTTGGAGATGAAGAAGACCGCGCGGCCGTCGGGAGTGAAGTGTGGATCCGCGTCGCTCCATCCGGAAGCGAAGCGCGGCTTCACGGGAGGGGACCAGCTCCCGTCCGCGCCGAGCCGGGTCTCGTAGAGCGTGTAGCGCTCGAAGGCGTCATCCGCGCGGCCGAAGAGCACGCGCCGCTGATCGGGCGTGAACGCGAGGAAGAAGTCCCACGCGCCCGTGGTGAAGAGGCCCGCGCCGTAGAGCTCGGGGACGCAGTGCGTGGCGGGTGCTCCGGCCCTGGGGGCGGGGGTCCGGCAGCCCGCCAGTCCGACACAGAGCACCAGCGGGAGGCTCCACGCACGGGCGCGCACGGGGGGCTGCCGGGACGGAGCGCAACGGGAGGGCTCGTGCATGGGACGGTGGCTCCTGGTGATGTCGCGATGCGTCCAGCGCACGCGACTCCAGCTCGATGAGGCGTGGCAGTAGCATCCGTGCATGGCGCGAAACTTGGGGAATGTTGCGACGGCCCCGCTCCCGGTCCGGCCGTGCGGCTTCCACGAACTGATCCGTGATGAGGCGTGGGGCGCCCGGGATTGCGTCTGTGCGCTGGGCATCCGGGCGCGCCGCGCCCAGGGGGTCCACCCTCGCGCACGGGTCGCGGTCATCCTCTCCGGGACCTTCCAGGCGCGGTCGAGCCAGGGCGAGATGCTGGTGGGGCCGGGCGCGTTCCTGCTCGGGAACGCGGCGGCGGAATACGAGTACCGCCATGTCGATGACGGCGGGGACCGCTCGCTCGTCTTTGATTATGGGGAGGCGCTGCTCGAAGAAGTGGGCCGCTCGCTCGGTGTTCACGTCCGCGGCGCGAGGTCCTTTGGCCGGGTCGCGGTGCCTGCCTCGCCCGGGTCGGTGCGGGCCGTGGCGCTCGCGCACGAGGCCCTTCGGGACGGTGGACGAGAGGCGTTGCGCGAGGCGGCCCTGCTCGGCGCGGAGGTCGTCCTGTCCGAGCAGAACGGAGGGGTGCATGCCGTGGCGGAACCCTCCGCGACGCAGGTCCGGCGGGTCGCCCGGATGCTCCGCTACATCGAGGCCCACAGCGCAGGGGATTGCTCGCTCGATGCGCTGGCCGCGCTCGCGGGGCTGAGCCGCTTCCACTTCCTGCGCATCTTCCAGAAGCAGACCGGCCAGACACCCCGCCAGTTCGTCATCGCCACCCGGTTGCGGGTCGCCGCCACCACGCTGCGGACGACCCGCCTGCCCGTCACCCAGGTCTCGCTCGATGCGGGCTTCGGGGACCTGTCCCACTTCACGACGAGCTTCACGCAAGCGTTCGGTGCATCGCCTCGCGCGTACCGGCTCCGGCACGCGCCCCGGCCCTCCTCTCGGCGAGGGTGAACCGGACGTCACCGGCCCAACGCGCTGCCGCTCGCGAAGGCCTGCACGGAAGAAGAACGTCTCAAGGCGCGCGAGGCGCTGGGCCTCTCGCCCGACGTGTCTGTCATTGCGCTGGTCGGGCGCCTGTCGGTGGAGAAGGGGCCCCAGGTGCTCCTGGAGGCCCTGGACGCCCGACAGCCGCGGTACTTCGAATCCCTGCTGCTGCGCGGAGACGTGCTCCTGTTCCGCGCAAGGCAGCGGTGGGGCCAGGATGATCACGCCGCGGCCCGTGAGGACTTGAAGGCGGCACGCCAGGTGCTCACGACCGCCGGCAGCCTGTCGGTGGGCCTGCCGGAAGCGCACCTGGCGCTCGCGCCCGACTTCCAATTCCACAAGCTGCGCGGGGATCTGTACCGCCGTTGGGCAGAGGCCGAACCCCCGGGCAGCCCAGAGGCCCGCGAGCACTTGACCCAGTCCATCTGGGCATCGCGCTGCTGGAGCAGGCACGGGAAGCCTGGGAGCGTGGGGGAAATCGCGCCGCCCTGCTCGACGCCTCCGAAGCGGCCCAGGTGCAGGCCACGCTCTCGGCGACCTCCTTCGGTGGGCCAAGGCATGGGCTGGGAGAGGTCCACGCGGAACGTGCGGCACATGCCCTGCGCAGGGGCGAGGACCCCACGAAGGAGTTGGAGACCGCCGAGTTCTTCCACCGCCTGGGGATGAGTGACCAGCCGCGGGGGGAAGCCTCCGAGCGCGCGGGCCTCGCGAGGGTGCTCCTCCTCCGGCTGGTCTCTCTCCTGGAGCAGCCCTGGTGGAAGCGCCGGTTCCCGGACGACCGGGCTCGCTGAATCGCCCTACCTCCCATGGCGTGCCGTGACGCGCGCGGGTGGGTATAGGCTCGCGGGCGTGAGGGGGAGTTCCGGCTCACGAGAGGCGCGCCATGGATCTGGATACGTGGGTACGAGGGCTTGTCGCGGACTGCAGCCGCAAGGAGCCCCGGTTCAAGCAGCTCAATGCCTTGTACGCCCTGGGCCTGACGCCGACGCTCGCCACGGCCGAAGGCGCGCCCGAGGACCCGCGCGGGTCGCTCGACGAGATGTGGCCTTTCAGCTGCCCTGATTACGAGAACCCCCTCCCGATTCCGGACATCTACCTGCCCCAGACGTGTGGCCAGCTCGCGAACTGGCTGTGCGGCATGATGCTCAAGTCCTTCGAGACCGACCTCTCGAAGCGGAAGGAGCTGGCCCCCACCTCCGTCATGTCGGACTTCGAGCTCGTGAAGTTCCGTCTCCAGAGCCGGTCCGAGCAGCATCACTATCTGCTGCGGGTGGACTCGAAGCCCCTCGGCCATGACTATGTGTTCTACCTGCCGCCCGGGAAGATGGACGGCAACTACGTCTACTATCACTACCAGAACAACTGTAACGTGGCGATGCCGTTCCTGACCTTGAACGAATGGATGGCATCCAATCGCAGTCGCAAGCGCGGCAATCCCTGTGAGCACATCGACAGGCTTCGGGAGATCCGTTGGTTCATTGGCCAGTCCCAGCGGGAATGGATATTCCAGACCTTCACCCTGCTCGACACGGCGGCGGTGCGGACCTTCGCGGGCGGGCAGTACCTCGATTCCATCTCCAACAAGCGCCGCACGCTCAAGATGGGAGGGGTGGACTACAAGGACCAGGGGCAGGACTTCACGATGGCGCGGATTGATCCGGAGACCTTCCGCAAGAACCTGCGGGAGCTCTACACGCTGGCGGAGGTGGGCGCGGAAGCCGCCCGGTTCAATCTGGAGGAGCTGGGCCGGTGAGGGCCCGGCGGCTACGCTGGGCCGACCCGCGCTGCCTGAAGGAGCCACCCATGTCGTCAGCGAAGCACCAGCCCATCCTCGCGCCGAACCTGCCCAAGCCCGTGGGCCCGTACTCTCCCGGCATGCAGCTGGGCCAGCTGCTCTTCATCTCCGGACAGGCCGCCAGGGACCCCGCCACCGGCCTCCAGGCCGAGGGAATCGAGGCGCAGACGGAGCAGGTGCTGCGCAACCTGGAGCGCATCCTCGTGGCCGGCGGCTCCAGCCTCCAGCACGTCCTGCGCTGCGGCGTCTTCCTCGTGGACATGAACGAGTTCGCCCGGATGAACGCCGTCTACGAGCGCGTCTTCGGCGGCCACCGGCCCGCGCGCACCACCGTGCAGGTGTCAGGGCTTCCTGACGTCGGCCTGCGCGTGGAGATTGACTGCATCGCCTACGTGCCTTGACTGGGCGGCTCCGCGCCCACCGTTCAGCGCGGAGCCCCCGGTGTCGAAGCGAGGGCGCCCTAGAGCGGCGGCGGGTAGGGGCAGATCAGCGCGCCGGTGATGGGATGCCGATAGCAGCCCGACGGCAGCTCCGCGGCCTGGGCCGTGCCCGGCACCAGGGTGAGGCCCGCGACGCCAACACCAGCGATCGCGGAGAGAAGGGCAACGATGCGAAGGGTCTTCTTGGACATTCACTTGCTCCTGAGAATGAGTCGATACAGCAATACAATCCTAGCAGCTTCCCCTGACTGAACCCCAGGAGCGCGCCCGATGGGAATCACGATGTCGCCACATGAGTACGCCACGGCGTTCCGCCTGCTGGCGGCCACCGCCCGGCACCCCGAGAACATCGGACAGTTCGTCGAAGCGCGGCTCCTCCCGCGACTGCCGGCGCACCCGTCGCTGCTGGATGTGGGCGCGGGGTCGGGCAGGGTGGCTGAACGGCTCGCGAAGCACTTCGGCTCGCTCACCCTGCTGGAACCCAATCCCGAGCAGATCGCCGGGCTCGCGCTGGAGAAGGCGAAGGTCCTCCTCCAGCCGCTGGAGCGCTACGACTCGCCCGACAGGTATGAGCTCGTCGTGTGCTCGCACGTCCTGTACCACGTGCCCTTCTCCGACTGGGGAGGGTTCATTGACAGGCTGCTGTCGCTCGTTCGCCCCGGGGGCTCCTGCCTGATTGCCATGGCGGCCGCCCGGGGGCCGACCTACGAGCTGTGTCGCGACTTCGTGGAGAACCTGCTCTTCAGCGAGCAGGTGGTGGCGACAATCCAGCAGAAGGGGCTGCCGCACGAAGTCATCCCGACGATGAGCGGGTTCCACGCGAAGACCTTCGAGGAGATGTACACGCTCTGCCGCTTCTTCGTGCTCGAGGGCTGTTTCACGGCGGCCCAGCTCGCGGCCCTGACCGAGGCCGAGGCGCGCGAGCTCGATGCGAGGATTCGCGTGCACGCCGAGCGCTGCCGCGGCGCGGACGGGGAATACCACCTGGAGCAGGACGAGGACCTCATCCTCCTCCCCCTCAGGAGCGAGCCCCTGCGTTCCATCGCGTGAAGTCGATTGTCGTGAAGAATTAGGTCAAGCGACCTATATCATCCCCCACGGGGCACGGAAAGGGCCGTGCCCCTGCGTGGGAGTCGTCATGGGTGCCGAGGGCCGTGTGGTGCTGGTGGGGGGCTATGGCGTGGTGGGCGTCCAGCTCGCCGGGTTGCTGCGAGAGCGTCACCCGGACCTGCCGCTGCTCATTGCTGGCCGCAGGGAGGAACCGGCCCGGGAGCTGGCCGCGCGCCTGGGTGGGGCGGAGGGGATCGCGCTGGATGTCCGCTCGCGCGAGCCGTTGGCGGCGCTGGGTGGGCGGCCCCGGGCGGTGCTGGCGCTGGTCAATGATCCGGATGACGCCCTGCTGCTGGCGGCGTCGCGCGACGGGGTCCCCGTGCTGGACATCACCCGGTGGACGTCCCGGATGATGGCCACGGTGCTGCGACTCTCCGGGACGCCGCCGCGCGCGCCGGTGCTGCTCGGCTCCGCGTGGATGGCGGGGCTGGTGCCCCGGCTCGTGGCCCTGGCCGCGCGGCGGGTCGGGCGCCTGGAGCGCGTGGAGGTGGCCATCCGCTTCGCGCTGGCGGATCAGGCCGGGCCGGACTCGCTGGAGTACATGGACCGGCTGGGACTGTCCTATGAGGTGACGGAAGGTGGCCGCGAGCGCCAGGTGCTGCCGCTGACGGACGGTCGGCGGGTGACGTTCTCCGACGGTCGACGCACCCGCGTCTTCCGGCTCGACACGCCCGAGCAGGCGACGCTGCCCCGGGTGCTGGGTGCGCGCACGGTGACGACGCGGCTGGGCTTCGACTCGGGCTCCGCGACCTGGACGCTCGTCGTGCTCCAACGGCTGGGCATCCTCCGGCTGCTCCAACACCCCCGCTGGACGGCGCTGCGCCGGACGCTGCTCACCGGCAGCAACACCGGAGGCGAGGCCGCGTGGGTGGCGGACGTGGAGGGCGAGCGGGGCCAGGTCCGCATCGAGGTGGTGGATCCCCGGGGACAGGCCCACCTCACCGCCGTCGGAGCGCTGCTGGGCGCCGAGCGGCTCCTGGGGCTGGATGGCGCGCCGCCTCCGCCCGCTGGCGTGTGGTTCCCGGAGCACGAGCCCCGGCCCGAGGAGACGCTGGCCACGCTGCGCGCCTGCGGCGTCGAGGTCCGGATGGAAGAGCGTCTGGCGCGCGAGGTGGCGTGATGCCCCGCCGCGCCAGCAGCAAGGCTCCCGGGACGCTTCCCTCGGCGAGCCCCCGCGAGGGGACGGCGGTGCACGCCAAGGGCACCGAGCGCGTGGGCCACATCCTCGACGCGGCCATGGACGTGTTGGTCCAGGACGGCTACGCGGGCCTCAGCGTGCGGGGCGTGGCTCAGCGCGCGGGCGTGAGCCTCGGCAACCTCCAGTACTACTTCCCCACGAAGCAGGACGTGGTGCGCGCGCTGCTGGCGCGCTACCTGGAGCAAGCCCTGAAGCGGGTCCGCGAGCGGGTGGAGGGCGGAGGCCGCGAACCCGCGCAGCGGCTCCGGCACGCCCTGGACGCCATCCTGGAGGACCAGGACTCGCCCCATGCCTGTCAGTTGTTCGCGGAGCTGTGGGCGCTGGCCGCGAGGGACGCCATGGTGGCGGACGCGCTCGCGGTCTTCTACGCCGGCTATCGCGCGGGTGTCGTGGAGCTGCTGCGGGAGCTCTCCCCCGACCTCACCCCGGCGCGCCGGGAGCGGCGCGCGGCGCTGCTGGTCGCCTTCCTCGAAGGACTGTCCCTCTTCCGGGGCGGCGGCAACCTGCGCGCCGCCTCGGTGCCCGGGCTGGAGCAGGAGCTGCGCGTGCTGTTGGAGCAGGTGCTGCTTCCCCCGCCAGCGCGCTAGCACGGTGGTGAAGAACGGAGACGCGTTCGGACTCCACCGCGGCGAACGCCGGCCAGTCCCTCGCGAACATCAACGACGGCTTCGCCGGGCTGGCGCCAGACCTGGGGGCCTTCGAGGCGGGCGCGGAGCTGCCCCTCCACGGCCCACGCTGAGCGAGGGCTTCGGGCGCCGTGCGCAGTTCACGCATCCGTCACGAAGCCGGCCCGTCGTGAAGACGAACATGCGAGGGTGTCAGGGGCCGGAGCAATCCAGAAGGAAGCCACATGCGTTCGACCTCTGCCTCATGCAGCCCCTCGCTTCACGCATCGTGGCGCTACAGGACAGGGCTCGTGCTGGCCCTCTGCCTCGTCGCGGCCACCGGCTGCGGCAAGGACGACGTGGATCCGCAGCCGCCGTCCTACTTCCAGCCTGACACCGCGGCGCTGGATGTCCTTCCTGGCGTGTATCCCAACGCCATCGACCTGACGGGTGCGGGAAGCCTCGACGTCGCGGTGCTCGGGGATGAGACCCTGGCCGCCGAAGAGCTGTTGGCCGAAGAGGCAACGCTGTCGGCCCCGGAAGGCAAGGCGAAGGTGCGGGCGCTGGCAGCCGGCACCGCGCGGGATGTGGATGGGGATGGCCGCCTGGATGCCATCCTGAGCTTCTCCGTGCCCGAGTTGAAGGCGGCGGGTGTCCTGACGCCGCAAACGGCCCAGGTCGTCTTCGGCGCTCGGACGCGCGGCGGTGCCACCGTCAGCGCGCGGGATTCGCTCCATGACGTCCACCACCCGGTGTTGCGGTTCCCGCCTCCCACCGGCCCCCACGCGGTGGGGACGTTGGAGGACGCCTGGACCGATGAGGCGCGAGAGGAGACGCTCACCCCCGCGTCCGGCGACAAGCGCGAGCTGAAGGTGCGCTTCTGGTACCCCGCGCGGGCCCGCCCCCAGGCCCAACCCGCCTCCTACTTCCTCACGTGGCGCGAGGGCGAGCTTGTCGCCTGGACGCAGGGGCTGCCGCCGTCGTTCTACAGCTTCTTCTTCGCCGGTGCGGTTCGCGGCGTGCCCCTGGCCGACGGGGAAGAGCGGTTCCCCGTGCTGCTCTTCTCCCACGGCTACGGCATGGCGACGGCGCTGTACAGTGGGGTCGCGGAGGAGCTGGCGAGCCAGGGCTACGTGGTGGTGGCCATCTCCCATCCCCGGGGAGGCGGCCCGCTGGTCTTCCCGGACGGCCGCGTGGTGGATGAACTCGTCCAGCTCACCCCTCTGGACCCCGCCCTGAACACGCGCGTCCAGGCCCAATGGGCGGCGGACGCGCGGTTCGTGCTCGACCGGCTGACGGCGCTGGACTCCAGCGACCCGGCGGGGCGCTTCACCGGAAGGTTGGACCTGGGTCGCATCGGCGCGTTCGGCCACTCCTTCGGCGGCTCGGCGGCGGCGGAGCTCTGCCGCACGGATGCACGCGTCCATGCGGGACTCAACCTGGACGGCACCTTCCACGGGAACCTGGAGGTGCAGGTCCAGGTCCCGTTCCTCGTGATGAACAGCGAGGGCGCGGAGGGCGACTTGAGCCGGGACCTCTTCTTCCAGCATCTGGGCGCCACGGGCTACGACCTGGACCTCCAGGGGGCCGGCCACCTCACCTTCAGCGACCTCGTGCTCGCCCTGCCCCTGATCCGCTTCGATTCGCCGCAGGCGACCGCCAGCGAGTACCAACTGGGCACCCTCGACGGGCAGCGCTCCTTCACCCTGGTGAACACCTACGTGCGCGCCTTCTTCGACAAGCACGTGCGTGCACGCCCCACGCCCCTGCTGGACGGGCCCTCCGCCGAGCACCCGGAGGTGGAGCTCGTCGTGCACCTGCCTTGATGGGCGCCCGCCTCCCGAGGCTCGCTCCGCCGTTCAGGAGGCGTCGCGGGGTCCTCCACGTCGATCTAGAAGTGGGTTCGACTCAAGGCGGCGGGAATCGAACCCGCCGCCTGGCACTCCCAGAGCGGGCTTGGCGGAGTTTCGTAGGAGCCTGGCGGTAGCTTGTGCCCTGGCGAGGTGTGACCAGGGAGGGGCAGGTGGGGGAG
>NZ_RAWA01000334.1 GCF_003611675.1 Corallococcus sp. CA053C | reverse complement strand
TCAGCACCTGGCACTGGCCGGCGTTGAGGTACGGCGAGCCTGCGTAGCCCACGAAGAAGTCCGGCGAGGGCCCCGTCGGACCGTTGGGGGTGATGGTTGCGTCCGCCGACAGGTACACCTCCACCGGTGCGCTACCACCGACGGTGCCCTGGTTGCACACCGTCACGGAGACGGAGATCTGCTGCCCGGACGTGGCGCTGGCCGGCCCCGTTACCGCGGACACGATGAAGTCGGGCCTGTTGCCCACGCCAATGCGGCTGCCGGTCAAGGTGTTGTTGTTCTCAATCAGCTCGGAGAGGGAGTTCTGCGGATCCACCACGGCGCCCAGGTAGTAGGCGCCCTCGGTGGACGCGTACGCCGGGCCCAGCACCGTCAGCGCCTGGCACTGGCCGGCGTTGAGGTACGGCGAGCCTGCGTAGCCCACGAAGAAGTCCGGCGAGGGCCCCGTCGGACCGTTGGGGGTGATGGTTGCGTCCGCCGACAGGTACACCTCCACCGGTGCGCTACCACCGACGGTGCCCTGGTTGCACACCGTCACGGAGACGGAGATCTGCTGCCCGGACGTGGCGCTGGCCGGCCCCGTTACCGCGGACACGATGAAGTCGGGCCTGTTGCCCACGCCAATGCGGCTGCCAGTCAAGGTGTTGTTGTTCTCAATCAGCTCGGAGAGGGAGTTCTGCGGATCCACCACGGCGCCCAGGTAGTAGGCGCCCTCGGTGGACGCGTACGCCGGGCCCGACACCGTCAGCACCTGGCACTGGCCGGCGTTGAGGTACGGCGAGCCTGCGTAGCCCACGAAGAAGTCCGGCGAGGGCCCCGTCGGACCGTTGGGGGTGATGGTTGCGTCCGCCGACAGGTACACCTCCACCGGTGCGCTGCCACCGACGGTGCCCTGGTTACACACCGTCACGGAGACGGAGATCTGCTGCCCGGACGTGGCGCTGGCCGGCCCCGTTACCGCGGACACGATGAAGTCGGGGCCGGATACGACGCCCTGCCTCGTGGCGCCCACCTCAACTGCCGGGCCGCTCTCCGCCGGGCGCTCGCACCCAGCCGCCGCCAGCAACACCACCGCGCCAAGAAGACTTCCAACCCTGCTGCTTCGTCGATTCATGCGCTTACCCCTGGGTGAGAACAGTCAGTCCTGCTGAACGCGCAATTCACGCGAAGGGTGGAATATCAACGCGGGCAGGATGGGAGCAAGCAGCAGCATTGTATAATTGCTATTAAAACATACCGATTGCTTACATTGACTTACTTTGTCCTTCCGGCGCCTCGCAGGGCGGTCAGCGCCTGGAACATGGGGCCGGTGGACTTCGGGTGGAGCGCGCCGGTGAGGTACTGCGCACGGCACCAGGCGTCGTCGATGCGGCCGTCCTTCATGCGGCGCGGATGGCGCGGGTACAGCTCCGTCCGGTCCGGAAGGTGCTCGGCGCCCAACCGCCGCTCCAGCATGAAATCGACCGCGACCCGCGACAGTGCCCGAGTTCGGCCCGCGCCTCCATTGTCTCCTGGGCCTCCCCCAGCCCCGGCTCCGCCTCCGCTTGAGGGAGCAGGAATGGCCGCACTTTCGCGCCTGGAGCGAAGACGCCGTGGAACCTTGCGTGGCGTACCCGCCCACCTACAGCCCCGACTTCAATCTCAGCGAGCTGTGGTGGGCGGACCTGAAGCGCCAGCTCCGAAAGCTCGCGCCTCATGCCCTGGAGGAGTTGGCCAGGACGGTGAGTCAGTCAGGCGCGGCGACGCTGCTCGCGAAGCTCGCGGCAGGGTTCCGCCACTGCCTCTCCTTCCTTCAGCTCAACTGCTCGTCGCGTCAGCAGTTGTCGCGGGTGTTGTGGTAGACCGACGTCGTCCCCCAGTTGACATAGGTTCCGCAGGAGCACCCGCGCTCACCGATGACCTTCGTAAGGGACGCGTTGTAGTATCTGACAACGCTGGTCGGAAGGTTGGTGCAGTTCGGGAGCGGCGACTCCTGCGAGGCCAGGTTCGACTCCTCCTCCTCCTGCTCCATGGGACCGCCACAGCCCACCGCCATCACCAACAGACCGCCAATCAGGAACGTACGCATGCGTCCTCCGTGAAGGGTTGCCGCCCCGTCATACATCAAGGCGTCTCACGCTGAAATCTACGATAAGTGCGTGACCCAGCGCGCAATGCCAGGGCACGCCAGCTCTGACATCAGCGGCTCGGCACTCCAGGATGGCGCGCCCTGCCCCTCTCCGCGCTTCGCGTTGCAGGAGGGCCCCCTCGCCCCTTGCACGAGAAGGCGACAAGCCGTTCGTCCTTGCAACTCTCGCAGCGTACCCGCGCGAAGCCGTGCGCCAGCACGCCGCACTCCAGGTACCGGGCGAAGTCCCGCTCCACGTACCGGGGCAGGCCGCGTCCCACCTCGCTCGCCTCCTCCAGCAGCGTGGCCAGGTCTCACTGCCTCGTACAGCACCGTCCCCTCCGGCCGCCTCCGCCGGTACGCCCACCCGTGCTCTCCCACCTGCCCCGCCCCAGCCACACCTCGCCAGGGCACATGCGACGGTCCGCCTCCCACGGGCCTCCGTGGAGCCCCTGACTGTCAACGGCCGGGGCCTGCGGACAGTAGGAGGCGGAGGACGGTCGCAGCCCGCGCCGGGTTGCCCCCTTCCAGGGCCTCCACCGCCGCCGCGACGTGCCTTGCTACATTGCCGAGGCCCTCATGTCCGCGCTCACGGGCGCCTGCGCGTGAGCGCGGACTCGGGACGTGCCTACTCCCCGCCGTTCTGGACGGTGGGGGCCCGCGCGGGTGCGATGAAGCCCGAGTAGGCCATCCGGTTCGGTGAGCAGTGCCCGGGGTTGGCCACCTTGTCCGGCGTGGCGTTGCCCGTCATGGCGGTGCTGACCTCCTGCGGCGCGGAGGTGGGATGGGCCTCCAGGAAGAGCGCGACGACGCCGGTGACATGCGGGGTGGCCATGGACGTGCCGCTCAGCGATTTGGTCGCCGTGTCATCGCTGGCCCAGGCCGAGACGATGCCCTCGCCGGGCGCGAAGACGTCCACGCAGTCGCCGTAGTTGGAGAAGGACGCCCGCCGGTCCGCGCTGGTGGTGGCACCCACGGTCATGGCCTCGGCGGTGCGCGCGGGAGAGCGCTTGCACGCGTCCTGGTTCTCGTTGCCCGCCGCCAGCACATACGTCACGCCCGACGCGATGGAGCGGCGCACGGCATCGTCGAGCGCCGCGTCCTCGCCGCCGCCCAGGCTCATGTTGGCCACCGCCGGGGACTGATGGTGCTCGGTCACCCAGTCCACGCCCGCCACCACGCCCGCCGTCGTCCCGGCGCCCTCGCAGTTCAGCACGCGCACGGCGTGCAGCGACGCGCTCTTGGCAATGCCATACATGCTGCCGCCCACCGTGGCGGACACATGGGTGCCATGGCCGTTGCAGTCCACGCCGTTGCGACCGTCGTCGACGGCATCGAAGGCGATGTCCGCCCGCCCGGCGAACTCCCGGTGCGTGGGGCGCAGGCCCGTGTCGATGACGTACACGTGCACGCCCCGGCCCTGCGTCTGGTACAGGTAGAGCTGATTGAGCGGCAGGTCGCGCTGGTCGATGCGGTCAATCCCCCACGTCGCATCGGACTGGCTCTCGTCGAGCGTCACCACGCCATTCTGTTGCACGTACTCCACCTCGGGCGCGGCGGACATGGCACGGGCCTGCTTCTCGTTCATGCGCGCGGCGAAGCCCCGCAGCGCGTGCGCGTACACGTGGAAGACCTTGCCGCCGAAGCGCTCGGTGAGGCTCCGCGCGTCCACCACCGGCGCCAGCGCGACGTCTCCTTCCCGGGGCTCCTTGAGCACGACGACGTACTCACCGGGGACCGGCTTCGCGACCGTGAGGAACTTCTCGCGCGCCGGTGTCTGCACGGACGCGGTGCCACGGCAGGGTGTGTCACCGGGTGGCGGCATGGGATTGCCCGCGCTCCGGCACGCCGACAGCAGGAACAGCACGCAGGCGGACGCGACCGTCCGCGACAGGAGCTTCAGCGACATGGGTTCCCCCGGGGGTGGCACTCCCAGCTTCGGCCGGAAGCCGGCATTGAAGTAACGCTTTCAGACCCAAAGCGGTTGCTGCCCCGCGGGGCCGTGAAACGTCCGAAACCCCCACCCGTGAAACACCCCGGGGCCGAGGCGCCGTCGGGCTACCCCCCCCTGATTGAGGACGACACGATGCGTCGGAGCTGGAGGTGACGCACCTACCGCTTCACGTGAATCCAGCGCGAGGCGGTGAGCGTGTCGCCGCCGGCGAGGTACGCGCGGGTGATCACCTCGTAGTCGCCGTGCAGGAACTGCATCAACTCGAGCGACGCCTGGAACTTCACGCCCGTGTTCTCGGCCTGGAGCAAGACCATCCCGGGCACCTCGAATTCAACGGCGGTGACGGGCGCGCCGAAGACCACCGCCTCGAGCGAGACCGTCTCCTCCGGGTAGAACTGCATGCCGTCCTCCGCCGGTGAGGTGACCTCCACGGCGACGAGCGGACCGTTGACCGTGAAGGTGCTGACGGGAGAGGTGATGCCGCGGCCGAGCTTGTCCGTCCCCACCGCGTAGACCGAGACCGTGCTCCCATTCGGGAGGGAGTTGGGCACCAGCCACTCGATGCCCCACGCCACGGACGGATCCGTCGCTTCTCCGAGCAGGACGTCTCCTCCGGTCTGGCGCAGGTAGAAGCGGACGCGTTCGATGTTGTCCTGGACATTCGCCTCCAGGCGCACATAGCGCCCCACGCTGCTGCCCGGGAGCGGCGCCGTCATCGCCGCCACGGTGGGCGCGTGGTTGTCGATGACGATGGTGGAGACGGTCGATTGGGTGGCCGTCCCCGCCTTGTCCCGCGCCACCGCGTACACCTGGTACGGGTAGCCGCTGTCGGCGACCGCGCGCGAGTCCCAGTTCACGGTAAGGTTGCCATTGGCCGACGTGCCGATGAGGAGCGGCTGGCCGCCAATGGCGGTGCTCTTCACGAAGAGCTGCACGTCGACCAGATTGGCGTCGTACGCGAGGGCGGAGAGCGAGAGGCTCCCCTGGTGCCAACCGTGGAGCGGCCAGCCGGAGGGCGAGCTCATGGTCACCACCGGCGCCGTGCGATCCACGTAGATCGCCTGGCGCGGAGTGGAGCTCGAGTTGCCCACCCAGTCCGTTGCCTCCACCCAGAGCTCGTAGCGCCCGTCCGGCCAGCCCGCGGGATCAATCCGGGCGGAAAGGTTGAAGACCTGCTGCGCGGTGTCGAACGTCTGCCCGTAGTACGGCTGGACGATCATCCGGACCCTGCCAAGACGCAGATCGTCCGTGGCGACGCCGCTGAAGGAGAACGGGCCGGAGTGATGGCTCTCAGGCGCCGGGCTGGAGATGGCCAGCGACGGGGCATTGCCCTCATAGCTCAGGGCGACACCGTTGATGTCGCCGGGAGAGAGGACCTGCGCGCGAATGATCAGCGAGCCGTCCTTGCGGGTGATGGTGGGCTGCCCATTGATGGAGAACGCGTACGAGTCGTAGTGCATGATCGACGCCGTGTCGTAGGCGCCCACGTCCGATCCGGACGAGTACAGTGCGAACGCCGAGGGGTAGCGCGAGTCGATGTTCCCCCAGTGGATGTTGATGTGCTGGTCGCGGTCATGGCGGTTCTGCTCGTGCCACAGCCCCACCACGTGGCCGATCTCGTGGATGACTTCAGCGGTGCCACAGCCAGCGATCAACCAGATACCCGCGCTCGTGCTGTGTCCCAGGCTTCCGAAGCACGCCCCGGTGGACGGATCTCCCGGGAGGAACGTCAGCGAGTACGGCTGACCGCTGTGCGGCACCAGCTTGATGACCGTGAGCGCGTTCCAGTGGTTGATCGCGTTGTAGACCCGCTGAGGATCGGGCAGCGCGGGGTCGATGCGGTATGGGATGACGCCGCCCGGCCAACGCCAGGAGGAGGATGCCGGGTTTGCCAGCGACGCGAGCGCGGCGGCGTTCTGCGCGATGCCGTCGTCATCGCCGAGAAACTGCGTCTTCATGTCCAGCAGGACATCGCCCTCGACCAGCGCCATCCCATTCACCCGCTGGTACTCCAGCTTCCGGACGCCCTGTGGCGTCTGGAACCAGCCGACCTCACCTTCGGGACCTGAGTGAGGGCTGAGCTCCGCGCTGCTGCAGTGCAGCAGCGCGAGAGCAATCGGGATGCAGACCAGCGCGGAACGGAACAAGGCAACCTCGGGCACGAAGAAGGTGCGTAGGGAGAGATGATTATAGGAGAGCTGGGCTCCAGACGAGATTCCCGAACGGGTTGTCGCGGGGAACGCCAGTTCCGAAAGCTCGCGCCTCGCGCCCTGGAGGCGTTGGCCAGGACGGTGAGGCGCGCGACCGTTCACGCACGGCCCCTGCGCTCCACCCGGGCCGGTTACGGCGACTGCGTCGCGAAGACCAGGTCGTCCTGGTCGTCATAGCTTCCCTGGCTACTGCAAGGCATCGCCGAGCCGTTGTCGTTGAGGCGAGCCCGGAAGGCCCGGATGGGGCCGGGGGGCAGCGTGTACTTCAAGCTGAAGGTCTGCGTCATGTTGGTGTTCGGCGCGAAGCTGTAGATCAAGCTCCAGACCGGGTTGTCCACGTCGGCGGTGGTCCAGAGCTCGATGCGCGTCGGAGCTGGCATCCCGACGTAGGCGGTGACCTGGATCGTGACGACCTTGCCGGGCGCCAGGGGCGAGCCATCCAGGGTCGCGACGCGCAGGGCGTGGATGGCTTCAGGCACGGTCGCCGTGAGGAGGGTGCCGTCCTGACAGGAGCCCTTCAGGGTGTTGGGAGCGTTCAGCTCCGGGCCGACGACGGTGCCGCGTCCGTTCAACAGGGTCCCGGAGTCACAGGAGGGACCCACCACGGCACAGCGGGGCGTCATGGAGGTGGAGTCGTAGAGGGCCACGCCCGAGTTCGGCGTGTTGAGCACCTGCACGGTGACCTGGGTGCTCGTGCCGACGTTGCCCGTGGCGTCGTAGGCCTTGACCACCAGGGTGTGGTTGCCATCGCCAGCCGCCAGGGTGTCCCAGTCCAGTGAGTAGGGCGCGGTGCTGCTCGTGCCCAGCAGCTTCGTGCCGTCGAGGAACTCGACGTGCGTGACCCCGACGTCATCGGACGCGGTCGCCTGCAGCGTCACCGTGCCCGTCAGGGGCGCGCCCGCGCCGGGCGCCGTGAGGGCGGCCGTGGGAGGCGTCGCATCACTCACGCACGTGTGGGACGCCGTGCAGATCAGGCCGGAGCCGCACGTGCCACACGCCAGCGTCCCGCCGCACCCGTCCGAGACGGTGCCGCACACGGCGCCCTGGCTCGTGCACGAAGTGGGGATGCAGGTGGAGGACGCGTAGCGCTCGCAGGGCTTGAGCTGGTTCGATGGGCCACTGCTGACGCCCACGCCGCTCGCGATCAGGACGTCCCCGCTGGCCAGCAGGACCGTCGCCGGTGCCTGGCGGGCCGTGAGCAGGGGGGACTCGGCGGACCACGTCCCCGTGGCCGGCGTATAGCGCTCCACGGCGCTCACGATGACGCCGTTCAGGGTGCGGCCGCCGAAGACCAGCACCGTTCCATCGGGCATGCGCACGGCGCCGGGGGAGTAGCGCCCCGTCAGCAGGGAGCCCGTGGCCGTGAAGGTGTTCGTCGCGGGGTTGAAGAGGGAGGCCTTCGTCAGCGCCCCCGTCGAACTTCCTCCGAGGAGCACCCGGCCATCCGCGAGGGGAACCACGATCTCCGTGCCCTGCCCCGTGGGAAGGGCTCCCAGGCTCGTCCACGCGTTGGTGGCCGGCGTGTAGACCTGCGCGTTCACGTCCGCGGCCAGCCCCAGGACACGGCCATCCGGGAGCAGCACGAGCCGTTGGACCTTCGCCAGCAAGGAGCCTGTCGCGGTCCAGCCGCCCGTGGCGGGGTTGTAGACCTCCGCGGAGAGCAGGTCGGTGACCTGGAGGTTCCTGCCACCCGCCACCAGCACCCGTCTATCCCCGAGCACCACGCTGGGGGCGTTGTAACGCGGCTGGGCCATGCTCCCGGTGAACGACCAGGTCCCGGTGGCGGGGTCGAAGAGCTCCGCCGTCGCGTGGGTGGTGCGGGACTGGACGGTGTTGTTTTCCCAGCCGCCTGCCGCCAGCACACGGCCATCCGCCAGACGCTCGAACGAGGCCATGTCGCGAATCGCGTTCAGGCTGCCCGTGATGGACCAGGAGCCTGTCTGTGGGTCGTACAGCTCGCTGATGGCGTGGTACGGCTTGCCCTGCGGAAGGAAGATGTCGTTGAACTCCATGCCGCCTGCCACCAGCACCCGGCCATCCAGCAGGCGCGTGTGCGGCACCGTGACATGGGCCTTCGCCAGCGATCCCGTCGCGGCGGAGGCCGCCTGGGATTGATGCTGGAGTGCCGTGTCCTCGGGAGGCTCCGCCGGTGTCGGCGCGCAGGCTTGCAGCAGGCAGGCCATTCCAATGGCCAGCCAGTCATTGTGTCTGTTGTTCATGGTGTTCCCCTCTCGGGCGCAACGCCTAACACATGGCATCGGGCTTTGGCAGATGGGGAAGAGATGACCCAGGGCCCAGTACCAGCAGCTCGTTCAAGCGCATCCAGTCTTGCGAGAAAGGAAGTAGACGTTCCCGCCCGGGTCCGTGTGTGTCGCTTCCAGCGTGAGCCCGTGCGCGCGCAGCAGGTCGCGGTACCCGTCGACGCTGTACGAGTGATAGCGGAACGGGACGCCATTCATCGGCTCGCCGTCGATGGAGCCGTGAGCGTCGCCCGAGGTGAAGAGGAACGCGGCGCCAGGTTTCAAGGCCCTCGCGATAGTGGCGATCGCCTGTTCCTGCTCTTCGTGGCGCAGGTGGAACAAGACCCCCCAGGCGATCGCGGCGTCGAACGCCCGCTCCTGGAGTTCACACGATTGGATGGGCGCACAGCTCACCGGCACGAGGGGGAAGTTCGCTTGAAATCGCGCCACCAGCTCGCGGGAGCTATCCACGCCCATCACGTGGCAGCCGTACTCCAGCAGCACCCGCGTCAGCGGCAGTCCCGTGCCGCAGCCGACGTCCAGCACCGAGGCGCCGGCCGGAAGTGAGGCCGCGAGCGCGGTCACTTCCGGGACGCCCATGGGGCCTGTGCGTTGGGCTGCATACCAGTCCGCGATCAAATCGTACTCGTGCATCATTGTTACCTGCTTGTCCTGCTTCTGCGGACGGCGTATCCATCCCAGTCGAAGGGGGAATCGTCATGCGTTCATACATCATCGCCTTGGGTCTGCTGACCCTGCTCGGGTCCTCGCGGGCCGGGGCCGCCGGCAATGCCGTCGCGATCATCTGGAAGGGCGCCAAGACCCAGGCCGACGCCGAGGCCAAGAGGGTCTCCTGGGGCGACCTGGGCAACGTGCTCGAAAAGACGGGCCTGAAGCTCCAGGACGACCCACCCAAGCTCGTCCAGAGCAAGACCGTGCCCGGCCTCAAGCCCGGCTTCTGGGTGTGGCTCCTGGGCGTCTGCGCCCCCAATGAGGCCGCCCCCATCGTCAAGCACCTCAAGCTGCTCTCCCCGGAGACCTACTCCCGCGAGGTGAAGGTCCCCGCGAAGAAGCGGTCCTGCCCCCAGCACGAAGGCGCCGCCCTGGAAGCCCGGGAGGAATCCCTCAAGCTCCCTTCCGGCGAAACCCTGCGCGTGTTCACCCGCGAGGAGCGCGAGGAAGACGTTGGAGAAGAGGAAGGGAAGTGGAACCACGGCTCGCTGACCCGCTACCACTTCGTCCTCTTCGGCAAGGACGGCGAAGTGCTCGGCGCCACGGACGCCGTGGGCGAAGAGGATGTCGACAAGAGCACGGGCGAAGGCCCCACGGCCTACCGCTGCGACGTCACGAGCCTGGAAGCGTCCAAGGACGGCACCTTCATCCTCACCCGCAGCTGTCACGCGCGAGCCAGCGAGTGCGGGGCCCTGATGTCCGCGGACGAGGTCGTCACCGTGGAGGTGAACGGAAGCTCCGTCTCCGCCAGCGACCCGAAGCGGCAGGACGAGCAGTACGCCGACTGCGGCTGACCGCCCCTCTCCAGGTTGGGACTTTACAGCGTGTCAAGCGAGCCCCCCGCTCGCGCGTCGACACAACCGCTCCAGGCCCTGCCTGTCATTGGGATGTAGATTTTCGATTAATTGAGAATATTCTCGACTCGCTGGACTTTCCGGTACGCCCACATGAAGATATTCTTGTGACAGCCGAAGACTTCGGCTCGTCCTTCAGGCTCCCGGGAGCGCGACGTCCATGCCGCGAATCAAGATCGACAACCTGATCATCTTCGGCGACAGCATGTCTGACATTGGCAACAAGGCCGCCACCAGGATGGGCGCGTTCGCGGACTTCTTCGGACTCATGCAGGTCAATGACCTGGGCCGTTTCAGCGACGGGAAGAACTGGACCGACTTCTTCTGGGAGTGGGCCGGTGGAATGTCGATGTTCCGACCCGCGAAGTTCGAATCCCAAGACCCGGAGTATCTCGCGGAAAAGCTGGCAAAGGAGCCCAAGGCGAAACCGTCGACCCCCAAGGATGAGAGCACGGCGGCGACCGAGGTTCATCGCACGCTCACCGTCAACTCGAATCAAGACTCCGGGTTTGGAAGACCCATCACGTATGTCAATTACGCCGAGGGCGGCGCGATGGGGGCTTCCGATCGTTCCAAGATAGGGCTCGGAACGTTCCGCCAGCAGTACGAAGGGTTCCGCGCGCAGCACAGGTCGTGTCCGCTGGTGGGGACGACGATGTACATCATCTGGTTCGGCCTGAACGATCTGGTGACGAACAAGCGCGATCCCGAGACAATGAACAAGGTCGTCGAGCAGACCTTCGAAATCATCCGCGAGCTCAGGACCATCTCCGGCGACCATGCGCACTTCATGCTCATCAACCTGCCGGATCCCGCGGACGCGGTGCGCTACGCGGAGCTGGGGAGGGAAGATGCGCTCATGGTGCGATTCACTTCGGGAGCCCGGGTCTTCAACGCCGAGCTCGCGGCCGCTGTCGCGCACAGCCCCAGTCGGAACATTCGACTGGTGGATATGTACACAGTCCTCAAGAAGATCACCGCATCACCCGCATCCCTGGCGACGAACCGCCTGACGCTCGGGGCGCAGCCTGGCGTGGTCCCCATCGACTATCCCCACGTCGGCCCTCTCCCCAACCA
>NZ_RAWA01000333.1 GCF_003611675.1 Corallococcus sp. CA053C | reverse complement strand
CTTCCCACCCAGTCTGAGGTTTCTCCCGGATCCATCTCGCGATGAATCAAGCTCCGACCCCGTCCCTCGCCAGCACGCTGCTCCTCAAGCTGCTGATGCTGCGCACGCTCGTCGTCACGGTGGCGGTGGCGCCCGCCATCTACGTCGACATGCAGCTGCTGGACGTGGACTCGAGCGCGATGGGCTTCGTGCTCGGGGTCGTCACGCCCATCGTCATTGGTGGGCTGGCGCTGGTGGCGCCCATCGGGGCGGTGGGCTGGCTGCTGCGGCACGCGCTGCATGAAGAGGAAGGCAACGCGCCGGAGCGGCTGCGGCGGCTGTTGCGGCTGCCGGGCGTGCTGACGTTCGTGGAGGCGCAGGCGGGCTGGTTCCTGGGCGGCATCTGCTTCAATGGCGCCATTGGCCTGGCGCTGGACCGTCCGCCGCGCGTCATCCTGGTGGGCGTGGCGGTGGCGATGAGCGCGGGCCTCTTCAGCGCGCCCCTCATGTACATGCTCTATGAGCGGACGCTGGCGGCGGTGACGCTGGAGGCCTTCCGCCGCGCGCCGCACGAGCGGCCTGCTGGAGAGGGGCTGTTCCTGCCCCGGCAGAGCTGGTTCCTGCCGGCCATCGTCGTGTCGGCGCTGCTCATCACGTGCATCACCAGCATCGCGACGTTGCAGCTGCGGCTGGAGAAGAACCTCTCGTCGCTGGCGGACGACCTGGAGCTGGCGGGCGACTACCGGGGCTCGGCGCGGGTGCGCTCCAGCATCGAGCCCCTGCAGACCGACCTGACGACGCCGGTGGCGCTGCTGGGCGGGTTCGCGGCGCTGGGCGCCATCTTCACCGCGGCCTGGGCGGCGCGGCGGCTGTCGCAGGGGGCGAAGGCGATTGGCGCGTCGCTGGACGCGCTGGTGGAGGGCCGCTCGCAGCCGCCGCAGTGGGTGTCCACGGACGAGTTGGGCGACCTGTCCGCGCGCACGTGGCTGCTCTATGAGCAGTTGCAGGAGCTGCCCCGGTCACTGCGCTCGTCGGCGGGGCACCTGGCGCAGGCGGGCACTCGGCTCACGGAGGCGAGCGACCAGCAGAACCGCACGATGTCCCGGCAGGCGGCGGCCATCCACCAGGCGCGCACCACGGCGCAGGAGATCCAACAGACGTCGAAGCTGGCGGCCAGCCGCGCGGGGAACATCCTGGAGGTGGCGGAGCGCGCCGCGCGGATGGGCAAGCTGGGCGAGGAGTCGCTGGCGGGCACGGAGCAGGGGCTCGCGGACATCCGCGACCTGACGAACGGGCTGAACCAGCAGGTGAGCGACCTGGGCACGCGCGCGAGAGAGGTGAGCCGGGTGTCGGAGGTGGTGAAGTCGCTGGCGGACCAGTCGCACATGCTGGCCATCAACGCCGCCATCGAGGCGAGCCGGGCGGGCGAGCAGGGCCGGGGCTTCGCGGTGGTGGCGCGGCAGATGCGCGACCTGGCGGACCAGTCCATCCGGGCCACGGGCCAGGTGCGCGGGCTCTTGGAGGGGATGGAGGCGGCCACGGGCGAGGCGGTGGTGACGGCGGACAAGAGCGCCCTGGGCGTGGAGGCCGCGCTGGTGCCGCTGCGCAAGAGCGGCGAGCGGCTGCGCGAGCTCATCTCGCTGGCGCAGGAGTCCGCGCACGCGGTGCGGCAGATCGCCGAGGCCGTGGCGCAGCAGCACGCGGGCGTGGATCAGCTCTTCAGCGCGGTGAGCGAGATGGACGAGCTGATGGCCGCCACGCTGCACCAGCTGGACACCACGCAGGCGGCGGCGACCGCGGTGGCGCAGGCGACGGGGCAGGTGTCGCAGCTGGCGGAGCGGTACGTGTCGTAGCGGTCAGGCGGGCTTGCGCCGCACCCGGTGCGCCCCCTAGATTTCGCGCCGGTCGAAAAACGGCGGACCGGTTCGGTGAGCCCCGGTCACTTCCATGGTGGAAGCACTTGTTCGACCTCCCTCGGGAGGAAGAACCCTCGGCCCTTCGTAGGCACTCGTGTGCCTTTTCGAGGCTCGCCATGCATTTGAATCACCTCGACCTGCAGGTCCCCGACGTCCAGGCCACCGCCGGCTTCTTCACGCGCTACTGCGGCTTCACGTCGCACGCGAAGAACCATGACTCGCCCGCCATCGCCATCCTCGGTGGGCAGGACGGCTTCGTGCTCGTCCTCCAGCGCCGCAAGCGCGACACCGACACCTTCCCCGAGGACTTCCACCTGGGCTTCCTCCAGGAGTCCGAGGCCCCCGTGCTCGCCTTCCGGGAGCGCGTGAAGGCCGACGGCCTGGAGGTCTCCGACGTCATCCGCAACAACCGGGGCACCCTCGTCTACTGCCGCGCCCCGGGCGGCATCCTCGTTGAAGTCAGCTGCCGCCCCGGCGCGCTCTAGCGCCGGCCTCAAGGACAGACGGTAAAGACAGACACCCGGCGCCTCAGCCCGCGAGGGCCTGGGGCGCCGGCGGCTTCGCGGCGGCCTCCGGGACGTCCTCCAGCGGCGGCACGTACGGCCAGCCCGGCAAGCCACCCTTGCCCGCCTCGCGCGTGAGGTAGTCCGCCGCGATGTTGGCGCTCTCCATGATGGTGAGCAGCCCGCTGCCCGGGTGCGTGCCACCGCCCACGAAGTACAGCCCTTCCACCTGCGCGTTCTTCACGCGGGGCCGCAGCGGGCCCAATTGCATCCACGTGTGCGACAGGTTGAACACCGCGCCCCGGAACACGTTGAAGTCGTCCCGCCACGTCTCCGCCGTGAAGTAGCGCTCCGCCTTCACGTGCTCGCGCACGCCCCGGATGCCCACCTTCTCCAGCATCTTCGGGATGCGCTCGCGCAGCGTCGCCTCCGTCTTCGCCCAGTCCACCGGCCTCGCCGTGTTGGGCGTGGGGACGAGCACGTACAACGTCGAGTGCCCCTTCGGCGCCGCGGACACATCCGACACGCCCGGGTTGCACACGTAGAAGGGCGGATCGTCCACGTCCACCGTCCGGTCCTCCAGCGCGTCGCGGTCCGTCCTGCGCGCGCTCTCCGACAGGTAGATGAGGTGGTGCGGCAGGTCGTATTTCCGGTCCAGCCCGTAGTACGCCATGAACGTGCTGCACGAATACTTCGCGCGCTCCAGCGCCCCGTCCGTCAGCCGGCTGCCCTCGCGCACCTCCGGGGCCAGCAGGTTCTTCGCCGCGTAGGCCAGGTCCGCGTTCACCACCACCGCGTCCGCGTCCAGCTCCTCGCCACCCTGGAGCTTCACGCCCACCGCGCGGCCCGTCTCCACCTTCACGCGCTCCACCGGCGCGCCCATGCGGAAGGTGACGCCCAGGTCCTGCGCGCACTTCATCATCCCTCGCGCGAGCGCCCGGAAGCCGCCCTGCACGTGCCACACGCCGAAGGCCAGCTCGATGAAGGGAATCACGCTGAACACCGACGAGCACGTCGTCGGGTGCAGCCCCAGGTACTTCGACGGGTACGCCAGCGCGTACGTCATCCGGTCGTCGTGGAAGAACGAGTCCAGCTGCTTGTAGAGCGTCTGCCACGGCTTGAAGCGCAGCGTGGGCGCGAGCCGCCAGGGCGCGTAGTAGCCCAGGCTCCCCGCATTGGTGCAGATGAACTTCTCGTACGCGAGCGCGTACTTCTCACGCCCGTCCTCCATCCAGTCCTTCAGCGCGCGCCCCTTGCCCGCGCCGAACTTCTCCAGCTCCTGCCCCATCCGTTCCACGTCGCGCCGCGTGTCCAGGTGCGTGCCGTCCCAGAAGTGCACGCGCGTGTTCGGGTCCACCGGGGTCAGCGTGACGTAGTCCGCCAGCCGCTTGCCGGAGCGGTGGAAGATCTGCTCCAGCACGCCGGGCAACTGGAGGATGGAGGGGCCGGTGTCCATGGCGTACTCGCCGTCCGCGCCCATCGTGAGGCCCTTCATCCGACCGCCCGGCACCGCGTCCTTCTCCACCACGGTGACCCGGAAGCCCTGCCCCGCCAGGTTGATGGCGACCGACAGCCCTCCCGGCCCTGCGCCCACGACGATGACGTGCCGAACCATGTGCCTCACCATGCCCGGCGCCGTGCCGGCTTGCGACTGTCCCGTCGGGTACGTCCCATGGGGAAAAGCGTTTCCCCGCGGGACTCCCGGCCGCTCGCCGGGCGTTCCTCCGGAGACCGGACGCCCTGCCTCCCTGGAGCGTCTTCTAGAGGACGGGCCCACATCCTGAATCCCCGGGGTGCGCTGCCTCTTGTACCCTGCGCCGCGCATCCATGAATCCCCTCCCGGAGGCTCGCCCACAGGAAGTCCTGCTGTTCACGCTGGAGCGGCAGCGCTACGGCCTGCCGGTGGAGGACGTACGCGAGCTGGTGCGCGCCGCGCGCCTCACGCCCCTGCCCCAGGCGCCCGACGTGGTGGAGGGCCTGCTCAACCTGCGCGGTGAGCTGCTGCCCGTGCTGGACCTGCGCCGCCGCTTCCGTCACGCCGCGCGGCCCCTCTCACCCATGGACCACTTCATCGTCGCCCATGCGGGCCCGCGTCCGGTGGCGCTGCGCGTGGACCGCGCGGAGGGCCTGCACGTCATCGCGGCGAACGAGTGGGATGACTCGCCCCGCGAGCTGCCCGGCGTGGGGTACGTGGCCGGGGTCGCGAAGCTGCCCGACGGGCTGGTGCTCGTGCACGACCTGCGCTCCTTCCTCTCCGAAGCCGAGGCGCTGCAACTCGACACCGCGCTCGGAGCCCGGCCGGAGCCCGCTTGATGGACGGCCTGCTGTCCCCTGGGTTCAAGGAGGTGCTCGTCCTGGTGGAGGAGCGCGCGGGGCTCGCCGCGCCCAGCTGTCTGGCCGCCGCCGAGGAAGGCATCCAGCGCGCCATGGCCCGCGCGAACCTGGGGAACGTGGAGGCGTACCGGCAGCGGCTGTTGCATGACGCCGCCCTGCTGGATGACCTGCTCACCGAGCTGACCATCGGGGAGACGTACTTCTTCCGCACCCACGAGCACTTCGACCATCTGCGCCGCGTGGTGCTGCCCGACTTGCGCGAGCGCCACGGCCCGGAGCACGTGCTGCGCGCGTGGAGCGCGGCCTGTGCGTCCGGCGAGGAGCCCTACTCCCTCGCCGCGCTGCTGATGGCCGAGGGCTGGGAAGACCACATGATCGTGCGCGCGACGGACGTGTCGCGCACGGCGCTCGCCCGCGCCCGCGAGGGCCGCTACACCGACTGGTCCCTGCGCGGACCTTCCGCGGACCGCATGCGCGCCCACCTCAAGCAGGAGGGGCGCCACTTCCTGCTGAGCCCGGACGTGAAGCGCCACGTGCAACTGGGTTACCTCAACCTCGCGCTGGAGACGTGGCCGTCCGCCGACAGCGGCATCTGGAAGATGGATGTCATCTTCTGTCGCAACGTCCTCATCTACTTCAACGCCGCGACCATCGAGGGCGTGGCCCGCCGACTCCATGCGTCCCTGGATGACGGTGGCTACCTGTTCTCCGGCCCGTCGGATCCGCCGCTCAGCGACTACGCTCCGTTCGAGGCCGTGCTCACCGGGTGGGGCGTGCTGTACCGCAAGCCTTTGACTGGCCAGCACGCCGCGCACTTCGTTCCGCTCCAGCCCCTGCCGCCCCTGCGCACGGAGGGCACGCCGTTCACCCCGGCGCCTGTCACCGACCGCTTCGCTACCGGAGGGTTCTCCACCGAGCGGGCCGCGCCCCTGGCCACCGATGTGATCAACGCACGCGCGCCGCTGGACACGGGCGCGCCGTTTTCTTCCGGGAGCGCGCCTCCATCGGAGCCTGCACGTACGTCAGAGCCTGCACGTACGTCAGAGCCTGCACGTACGTCAGAGCCTGCACGTACGTCAGAGCCCTCGCGCTTCACGTTGAACGCGGAGACGTTGGAGGGCGTGCGGCAGGCCCTGGCTCGCGGCGATTGGCGTGAGGCTTCGAAGCGGGCGGGAGCACAGGCGGCGGATCCGGAGCTCGCCCTGGCGGCGGTGCGGACGCTGGCCAACCTGGAGCCCCGGGCGGCGGTGTTCGCTTGCGGCGAGGCTTCGGTTCGCCACCCGCTGGTCGCGGGGCTGCGGTATCTGGAAGCGGTGCTGCTCCTGGGACAGGCGCGGCTGCCCGACGCGGAGAAGTCCGCGCGGCAGGCGCTCTACCTGGATCCGGGCCTCGCGGTGGGCCACCTGCTGCTGGGCCACGTGCTGCGCCGGCAGGAACAGCTCGCCGCAGCGGCGCGGGCGTACCGCGAAGCAGAAGTGCTGTGTCGGAAGCTGCCGCCGGAGGCGCTGGTGCCGCTGGCGGAGGGAGAACGGGCAGGCGCCCTGGCGGACGTGGCCCGCGCGGAGTGGCGGCGACTGGAGCGTCCCGGGATTGATGGCGGAGAGGCGGGCTGATGCCGAAGCGTGAGGGAGTCATCGACTGGGAGCAGGCCCGGGCCCGGCTGGAGGAGCTGGAGCGCGCCACCGCGGCGCGGGACTCCTTCACGGACGAGGCGGCGCTCGCGCAGCTCGACGCGCGCGCTCGCGCCCTGGCCCGCCCCGCCGAACACCCGGTGCTGCCCGGCAGCCAGCGCGAGGTGTTGCGCTTCCGCGCCGCGGGCCAGACGTACGCACTGGAGTCGCGCTTCATCCTGGAGGTGATGCGCGCGCCGGAGCTCACCCCGCTGCCGGGCGCGCCGCCCCTCTTGCGCGGCCTGACGCTGCTGCGCGGCGAGGTGCTGCCCGTGGTGGAGCTGGCGCCGCTGTTCGGCCGGCCCGCGTCCCAGGCCCAGGGCCCGGTGGTGGTGGTGGGCACCACGCGGCCGGAGCTGGGCCTGCGCACGGATGAGGTGACGGAGGTGGCGGTGCTGACGGGCACGGAGCTGTTGCCCGCGCCCCCCTCCCTGGAAGAGGAAGCGGGCGCGCTGGTGGCTGGCGTCAGCCCGGACGGCACACTCGTCCTGGAGGGAGAGGCCCTCCTGGGTGACAGCCGTCTCGTGTTCGAGCTGTCCGAAGAAGGAGTCGCATGAGCATCGGGAATCGCATCGCGCTGGGATTCGGCCTGTCCCTGCTGGTCCTGCTGGTGATCGCTGGCGTCGCCTTCCAGGGCGCGCGGCAGCTCACCAGCACCACGGAGGGCCTGCTGACGGCCCACGAGAACTTCCGCATCCTGCGCGAGGTGCGCGCGCTGCTGGTGGACGCGGAGACGGGGGAGCGCGGCTTCGTCATCACCGGCCAGGACAGCTACCTGGAGCCCTACAACGCCGCGCTCGGCAACCTGCAGGAGGACCTGTCCGCCCTGCGGACGGCCATGGCGCCCTATCCCGAGCAGCGCTCGCGGCTGGCCCGCCTGGAGCCCATCGTCAACGCCCGGCTGGAGCGGTTGAGGGAGGGCATCCGCCTGCGTCGCGAGAAGGGCCTGGAGGCCGCGACGGGCGTCGTGCTGGACGGCCGGGGCAAGGAGCTGATGGACCAGGTGCGCGCCATCATCGGCGAGATGCTCGACACGGAGCAGCAGCGCTGGGAGCGCGACGCCGAGGCCGCGCGGCAGTCCGCCCAGAACAGCATGTGGGTGCTGGGCCTGGGCACGCTGCTGGGCATGGCCATCGTCGGCGTGGGCAGCTTCGTCATCACCCGTGGCATCACCAACCCCCTGCGCAAGCTCACCGTGGGCGCCGAACAGCTGGGCCGGGGCGAGCTGGGACACCGCATCGACGTGCGCGGCCGCGACGAGATGGCGGACCTGGCGGGCGCCTTCAACGCCATGGCCGAGCGCCGCCAGCAGGCCGAGGTGCAGCTGGCGAAGCAGGCCGAGCAGCGCGAGCACACGCTCAAGACGGTGGCGGACTTCGTCAACCAGTTGGCGGGCGCGTCGTCGGAAATCCTCGCCAGCACCACCGAACAGGTGGCCGGGGCCCAGGAGCAGGGCAGCGCGGTGACGGAGACGGTGAGCACCATCGAGGAGATCACCAAGACGTCGGAAGAGGCCGCCGGCCGCGCTCGCGCGGTGAGCGAGTCCGCCCGCCACTCCGAGGAGGTGGGCCGCTCCGGCCGCCGCGCGGTGGAGGAGGCTGTGTCCGCGATGGGCGCCGTGCGCGACCAGGTGGAGTCCATCGCGTCGCGCATCCTCGCGCTCGCCGAACAGGCCCAGGCCATTGGCGACATCATCACCACCGTCAACGACATCTCCGAACAGACGCACATGCTGGCGCTCAACGCCTCCATCGAAGCCAGCCGCGCGGGCGAGCACGGCCGTGGCTTCGCCGTCGTCGCCTCCGAGGTGAAGGCCCTCGCGGATCAATCCAAGAAGGCCACCGCGCAGGTGCGCCAGATTCTCGGACAGATTCAAAAGGCCACCCACGGCGCGGTGATGACCACCGAGGAGGGGACGAAGAGCGTGTCGGCCGCCACCCGCGTCGTCACCGAAGCGGGCGCCACCATCCAGCAACTCGCGGACCTGCTCACGCAGGCGTCGCTCACGGCCGCGCAGATCGCCGCGTCCGCCAACCAGCAGGCCACCGGCATCGGGCAGATCCGCCAGGCGATGCATGACGTGAACCAGGCCACGCAGCAGGGCCTCATCTCGTCGCGCCAGACGGAGCGGGCGATGCAGGACATCAACGCCATGGGCCAGAAGTTGAAGGGGCTGCTCGGGGAGTTCGGGCGCTAGGCCATGGATCGCGACCGGCTGGCGCAGGCACTGCTGGACTCGTTCCTGGAGGAGCTGGAGGGGCACGTCGTGTCCCTCAACCGGGACCTGCTCGCGCTGGAGCAGGCCCCGGCGCGCGCGCGGGAGCTCATCCCCGGCCTGCTGCGCACGCTGC
Source organism: Corallococcus sp. CA053C (assembly GCF_003611675.1). Taxonomy (GTDB): domain Bacteria; phylum Myxococcota; class Myxococcia; order Myxococcales; family Myxococcaceae; genus Corallococcus. The sequence continues at coordinate 2,481 of NZ_RAWA01000333.1, read as the reverse complement.
ACAGCGTGAAGGGCGCGTCGCGCGCGGCCAGCGCCAGCCGCGTGGAGACCGCCTGCCACCGGTTGGAAGAGGTGCTGGAGCCGCTCATCCACGGGCGCGCCCCGTCTCCGGACCTGTTCGAGCTGTGCTTCGCCACCGTGGACGCGCTGGACGACGCGGGCCGCCGGCTGGCGTCGCGTCAGGACCTGTCCGGCTCGCCGCTGGAGGCCCTGCTGCCGCAACTGGAGCAGGCCGCGCAGGGCGTGCCTCCTCCATCGCCGGAGCGCCGTCCGGAGCCGGTGCCCTTCGCCCCCGGGCCCGCGCGGAAGGGCGCTGAACCGACGCCTCCCGCCGAAGTGGAGCCGCCCGTCCCCGTGGTGCCCGGCGAGGCGCTGCCAGTGCGCGTGTCCGGGCAGAAGCTGGACGCGCTCCTGGGGCGCAGCGGCGAGTTGCGCGTGGCGATGCTGCGCCTGGAGAGCCACGCCGAATCGCTGGAGTCCCTGCGCGACGACGTGACCGGGCTCCGTGCCTCGGTGCGCGGCACGGCTTCCGAGACGACGCTGCGCCGGGTGGAGCTGGAACTGGCGCGGGTGGCGCGGGTGCTCGCGCAGGACCGGCGCGCGCTCTTCCAGTCCTCCACCGGCCTGGACGACGAGGTGCGCCGCGCGCGCATGCTTCCCTTCGAGGAGGGCTGCACGGGGCTGGAGCGCGCCGCGCGCGACGTGGCGCACGGCCTGGGCCGGCGCGTGCGCATGGAGGTGCACGGCGGCGGGCTGGACCTGGACCGCTCGCTGCTCCAATCGCTGCGCGAACCGCTGCTGCACCTGGTGCGCAACGCGGTGGCGCACGGCCTGGAGGCGCCCGAGGAGCGCGTGCGCCACGGCAAGTCCGAGGAGGGCCGCGTGGTGCTGTCCGCGCGGCTTCGCGGCAGCCGCGTGGAAGTCGCGGTGGAGGACGACGGGCGCGGCCTGGACCTGGAGGCGCTCCGCGAGCGCGCGCGGGCCCGCGGGCTGGAGGCGCCCGAGGACGACGCGGAGGCCGCGCGGCTCGTGTTCCTGCCGGGCCTGTCCACCGCGCCCAGGGTGACGGCGGTGTCCGGCCGGGGCGTGGGCCTGGACGTCGTGCGCGCCCAGGTGGAGGCCCTGCGCGGCAGCGTGGAGGTGACGTTCAAGGCGGGCCAGGGCACGCGCTTCACGCTGGACGTGCCCCTCACCTTGAGCACCCTGCGCGTGCTGCTGGTGGACGTGGGCGGGCAGATTCTCGCGCTCGCCAGTGAGGGCGTGGACCGGCTCTTGCGCCTGTCACCCTCCGACGTGCGCGAGGTGGAGGGCCGCATGTCGTGGGTGACGCCGGACGCGCTGGTGCCGCTGGCATCGCTCGCGAGCGTGCTGGACCTGCCCTCGGGCCCGCCGCGCGCGCGGCCTTCGGCGGTGGTGCTGTCGGCGGGCACCGCGCGGGCGGCGCTGGTGGTGGACGAGGTCATCGCCGAACAGGAGGTGCTGGTGCGCTCCCTGGGCTCGCGCGTGAAGCGGGCGCGGCACGTGGCCGCCGCGGCGGTGCTTCCGGATGGCCGCATGGCGCTCTTGCTCAACCCGGCCTCGCTCGTGCGCGCGGCGGGAGGACGCCCCTCCGCGCACTTCTTCCCCACGCCCCGGGAGCAGGCGGTGCGCAGGCGCGTGGTGCTGGCGGACGACTCGCCCACGACGCGCATGCTGGAGCAGAGCATCCTGGAGGCCGCCGGCTACGACGTCACCGCGTGCGCGGACGGGGCCGAGGCGTGGGAGCGGCTCCAGGCGGGCGGCGCGGACGCGCTGGTGCTGGACGTGGAGATGCCGCGCATGGATGGCATCTCCCTCACCGAGGCCGTGCGCGCCTCGCCGCGCTTTGGACGGGTGCCGGTGGTACTGGTGACGTCGCGGGAGAAGTCCGAGGACAAGGCGCGCGGCCTCAACGCCGGCGCGAGCGCCTACATCGTGAAGAGCGCGTTCGACCCGACGAGCCTGCTGGAGACGCTGAGGCGACTGCTATGAAGAACGAACCGTTGCGCATCCTGGTGGCCGAGGACTCGCCCACCGCCCGCCGGCTGTTGGTGGAAATCCTGCGCACCGACCCGGAGCTCACCGTGGTGGGCGAGGCGCGGGACGGCCTGGAGGCGGTGGAGCTGTGCCAGCGGCTGCGGCCGAGCCTGGTGACGATGGACATCCAGATGCCGCGCATGGACGGCCTGGACGCCACCCGCCGCATCATGACGGAGGCGCCCACGCCCGTGGTGGTGGTGTCCACGCTGGTGGAGCGCGACATCCACACGTCCATGGCCGCGCTGCGCGCCGGGGCGCTCGCGGTGCTCCAGAAACCGGTGGGCCCGGAGTCGCCGGACTTCGAGGCGGAGAGCCGCCGCCTGCGCGACACGCTCAAGGCCATGGCCCAGGTGAAGGTGGTGCGCCGCTGGCCGGAGCGCACCGCCGTGCCGTCCCCCCCCGTGGAGACGACGACGCCCACCAC
>NZ_RAWA01000332.1 GCF_003611675.1 Corallococcus sp. CA053C | reverse complement strand
GCTGGGGGCTGTTCGTGCTGTCGCTGGTGGGGGCGTGGCTGGTGACGTTCTATCTGAACGTGCTCCTGGGGACGCTGAGCCTGTACCTGGAGAGCAGCCAGAAGCTGATGGACATCTACATGGTGCTGTACTTCGTGTGCTCCGGTTACATGTTCCCGGTGGAGTTCTTCCCGCCGGGGGTGCGCACGGTCATCGACGCGCTGCCGTTCCGCTACCAGATGGGGCTGCCGGTGGAGCTGATGACGGGGGCGCACGCGACGGGGCCGGCGCTGGTGTTGCTGGCGAAGCAGTGGGGCTGGGTGGCGGGCCTGGGCGTGGTGGCGACGCTCGTGTGGCGGCGGGGCCTGGCGCGCTTCGCGGCGTTCGGAGGGTAGGGTGCTGATTCCAAGGCGATACCTGCGCCTGCTGGGCGTGCAGCTGAAGGCCTCCGGCCTGCTGGCGTTGCAGTACCGCGCGGACTTCCTGGCGGAGGGGCTGACGTCGCTGGCGTGGACGTTCACGGCGCTGGCGCCGCTGTTCGTCGTCTTCGGCGACCGTCCCTCCATCGAGGGCTGGAGCTTCCACGAGTCCCTGCTGGTGGTGGGGTGGTTCACGCTGTTGCAGGGTGTGTTGGAAGGCGCCATCAGCCCCAGCCTCACGGGCGTGGTGGAGCACATCCGCAAGGGCACGTTGGACTTCGTGTTGCTGAAGCCCGCGGACGCGCAGTTCCTGGTGTCCACGCAGCGCTTCCTGCCGTGGCGCGCGGTGAACGTGTTGTCCGGCGTGGGGCTGTTCGTCTACGCGTTCGTGTCGCTGGGGCGCTGGCCGTCGTTGCCGGGAACGCTGGCGTCGCTGGTGCTGCTGGGGACGAGCGTGTTGTTGCTGTACTCGCTGTGGATTCTCGTGGTGAGCGCGGCGTTCTTCGTGGTGAAGGTGGACAACCTCACGTACCTGTTCACGTCCATCTTCGACGCGGCGAGGTGGCCGTCCTCCATCTTCCGGGGCGTGCTGGCCCTGGTGTTCACGTTCATCATCCCGCTGGCCCTGATGACCACGTTCCCCGCGCTCGCGATGCTGGGCCGGTTGCCGTGGACCTGGCTGGTGGGCTCGGTGGTGGGCGCGGTTGTCTTTGCGTGGGTGGCGCGCCGGGTGTGGTTGATGTCCATCCGGCACTACACGTCCGCGAGCAGTTAGTTCGGGTCGTGGGAGGGCTCAAGGCTTGCTTCTGCGGTGATGTTCCAGAGTGCGACCATTGCCGACCCCGCTTCCACGCTGTTGGCTGAACGGGTCAGGTTGATCAGCGGCTTGATGGCTTCCACTCGCGCTGTCTCTCCCAAAATTTCGATGGCATACAGCCGTACCGATTCACTGGGCTCATCCAGTTGAGCAATCAAATCCGGATGTGCTGGGACTTCGAACCTCGGCATTCCCTTCCTGCTCTGGTTTTCTCTGAAGATAGAGGCGAAGTGAAGGAGTTCGGAGTCATCGGAGGCCTCCCAGGCTTGGAGGATGCCTTCGGCGGACTGGAGGTTCTGGTTCTTCACGAGGAACGAGATGATGAAAAGAAGCCCCGAAATGTTGTCCTGGCTTTGAAGTGTCTCAAGCACAGCCTGGGTGTGCTCGGAATGTTGGGCAACGATAGCGAATGCTGCTTGTGCTTGAACGGTCTCGTCCTCGTCTTTCAGAAGCGCTTGCAGTCGTTGAAGTGCATCGGGAGGTGACCTTTCCGCTATCAGCAAGGGGGCCGTGGCGCGGACTTCAGGAACACTGTCCGTGAGCGAGGCCGTGATCAATTGTTCGAACCTGTCCGGGGTCAGCGCGAGAGTGTAATGGAGGGCATGGGCTCGGACGTCGGCGGATTCATCATGCATCAGCCGTTCGAGATGGGGAGGAAGTCGCTCCACGAAATCCGATAGCTGCAGTTCGGTGAGGACGTGCTTCCCGATGATGGGGGGCATGACACAAAGCCAATCGCAGAACTCTTTCGCGATCTGGTTCTGGAGCGCTGGAGGGAGGGCGTCGCCCGCTTCCGCCGCGAGGACTGCCGCGAGCGGGATCTGCTTCCTGAGTGTGTGCGTCAGGACTTGGCGAGTGCCGGTTTCCTGATGGGTCATGACCCGACGGATGAATCGGCGTGTTGCTTCGGGCCGTTTTTGTACGAGCGCCATGTAGCCGACGCCCAAGCGCAGAATCTCCTCCCAACGGGGATCGAACAGGTGGTTCATTGCCTCGTTGTCGAAGGACTCGCTGGCATGTAGACCAACGGCGGCGAAGAACTCCTGGAAGGTCAGGTGGAGAAAGCCCCATCGCTTGGGACCCCGCTCCATGAGGATCTGCACGTCCTTCCCTGCCCGATGGAGGAACTCTCGTGCGGAACTCTCAGCTTCTTCGCGGGAGATTCCGTCGCGCTCCTGGAGTGCTGTCGCCAGGGTTTCAATGACGAAGTTTTCCGGCGCGACGCCGTTCGGCCACTGACGGTGCATCTCCAATGCGAGCCGGCCGAGGATGGGGACCGCTTCCTCCTCGTAGCGGATCTGGGCTTCTTCACCGTCCGCCGCGATGAGCCTGCGCGCCTGTCCCCAGGTTTCGCACAGGGTCCTTGAGAAGATTTCGTAGGCTTGGACGCGGTGACGTGGGAGCTGGCCTTCCGCACGGTGGATGAGGGCCAGCGATGCCAGGATGAAGGGATTCCGTGACAGTTCGTGGAGCCGCTGGTTGGCGAACAGCGCTGTCAGTAGCCGCTCTGACTCGTAGTCCGCAGTGAGGTCATCCGGATGGCCTTCCTCCCACTGCCGGTAGGCCCGGTGGAACGACCGGACATAGCGGCGCACCTGCTTGTCCTCGAATGCCCCGAGTTCGACTTCCGCAGCGTCTGGCAGCGCCAACCCGACGTAGCCCACCTGCCGTGCCGAGGCGATGAAGCGGTTCTTGGGATATCGGGCTGCGAAATCCTCCAGCCACCGCATGAGGTCGGCTCGGGCTTCGCTTCGCACCTCGTCGAGGCCATCCAGGAGCACGAGACAGTCACCCTGTTCGAGCCGCCGATCAAGGAAGCCTCGAAGGTTTGCTTCGTCCGACGAGATGCCTCTTGAATGAAAGAGGTGCGCGAGTGCCGCGACCACGGACGTGGCGCCTCCCAACATCGCGCGAACCTGGGCCAAATATCCGACGCTGATGAGCAGTGGCAGCGGGGGGGCTGTGCCTCCCAGTGCCGCATGCATGGCCAGCGGCCCGCCTGCTCCCACCACCGCGAGCCAGCGCAGCAGGGTGGTCTTCCCTGAGCCGGGGTCTCCCAGAATCACCAATGAGCGATGACGCTGAGATGCCTCCTCGAAAGTCATGCGCTGGGGCACCAGATAGGTAGTCGCCTGTTGCAGGGACTCCGTCAGTCGTCCCAAGGGCGAATCGAGCCCACCCTGTTTCAGGAATGCCGGAGAGATTCCGGACAGGGCTCCGACAGTGGCGGTGGACTTCCTCCGGACCTCGACGGACGGCATGACGAAGACGTCAAAGATGTCGAGACTGGGCGGCTCCTTCTTCTGGAGCCGGAAGCCGACGTAGTGAAGCCGCCGTACCGCTGGACTGGTCAGGTCTCGCAGCAGCTCTTCCCTCAGGTTCTCCCCGTGAGCGGACGGCTGCGGAGGAAACTGCGCCGCCAGGAGATCAGCCCCATCCAGATGTGCCGGTGGCGAGAGCGTTCGCCGCACGTCGTCCTCCAGCACCCGGTACACGTCAGGGGACACGGCGATGGCGTTCTCGGGGACCTGTGCTTGAAGCCGCTCACAGAGGCTCAGCGTCTGTTCCCGCCGCGATTCATCGTCCCCGGTCACAGCGGCATGCACCGCGATACGGGAGGGCAGGCTCAGGTCCACGAGGATGCGCTCGCGCAGCATCTTCGCCGCATCGAAGGACTTCCTCGCCAGGTCGGGGCCGGTCGCACCCGTCAGTGACAGGTTCCAACTTCCCGCACCGACCTCTCGCAGGTCTGATTCCTCGAACTGCTGGGCGATGTAATGGATGCCCGCGACGAGCCGGGCCTTGAGGACCATGGAGGACACTTCATCCTGCGGCAGGTTCACCCGCACCCGGATCACCGCGAGCACGGGCGAAGGGCTCTTCGGAAGGTCCGTGCCGTCGCGGCTCATGAGGTCGCTCGCGTCGTCCAGAGGACCAGCTTGAAGTGGCCCGCCACCAGTTCGATGGTGGGCTCCTTGAATCCCTTCTCACCCAGCACCCGCACCATGTCGGGCACTCCGAAGCCCAGGTTCTCCCGCCGCTGGGCCTTCGCGAGGAGCGACGCCAGGATGGGATTGCGCTTCTGGCTGATGCCTCCCTGCCGGATGTTCTCCAGCGTCAGGTGGTTCAGGAGGTTGCCGGGGTTCAGGATCTCGATGCGGTCGTCAAAGATGTTGATCCGGATCTGCGATGCCGGCTTGTAGTCCCGGTGGGTCACCGCGTTGAGGATCGCCTCCCGGATGACCTCCACCGGCAAGCCATCCGCGACTCGCAGCATTCCCTCGACATGGGAGGGCGCCGCGATGTTTCGCTGGATGAAGGCACTGGCCTGATCGATCTGGTCGAGCAGCCGTCCCTCCATCTCCTGCCGGTCCAGGAATGTGCTCGACACGGTCGTGCCCTGGACCCGGACCGCGGAGATCCGCGCATCCAACAACCACCGCGTGGGCTCCTTGCCGAACATCAGGATGCCGGCCACGGTGGGAACCCCCGTTCGCTCCAGGCACTTGAGCGCGGTCAGGTGCGGCACGATGTTCTGCTCGGAGATTTGTCGCGGATAAACACTCGTGAAGAACGCGCGCACCGCCTCCGTATCAAGGTCCTCCACGGTGGCCCCGGTCATCTCCTGTTCGTCGAAGTAGGCGTCCGTGGATTGGAGCATGCGGACAAGCTCCTCCCGCTTCGCTTCCCGCGAGCGGTTGCCATCCCGGACGTAATAGATCCTGCCCGCGCGGTGCGGGCGGCTGGGGCTGAACGCGGGAACCTCTACCTGGAGGAGGGTCTGCCCCTGGTGCTCCCGCTTCTGGAGCGCGCAGATGAGGGGCGGCTCGATGCGGTCCTGGCAGAGCTGACTCACCTGCATCATGAGCGTGTCGGTCTGCTTCCGGTCTCCAGTGCCACTCACCGTCCCGTCATCCTCGACGCCGATGAGCACCAGGCCGCCCTTGGTGTTCGCCATCGAAACGATGGCCTTCGCGATGTCATCGGCATCGATCTGGAAGTTCCTGTGCACGACGCTCTTGAACTCGGTCAGCGAGTCCTCGCCCAGGCGCAGCAGTTGCTCCAGCATCTCGTCGGTCTTCGGTGCCACGGTGAACCTCAAGGTTCGGACGACAGTCCTCCTCCGAAGGTAACACCGGGGCCGCTACCGCACAGGAAGGACTACGGCGCCGCGGTGACGGGCGGCCGGGGCGCCTGATGGGCCCACTCCCCTCGCACCAGGGCGGGCAGCAGCTCCGGGTACTGGTGACCGGGATAACGCCGGGTCACCCTCTCCGTCACCGTCCCCAACGGGTCGCTGCTGGGATGGGCCGCGTGCCGCTCCGCGGCCACTTCCTCCCGCACCGCCTGGAGGTACTCCGTCTGCGCGTCCAGCAGCTCCGGCCCGCCGGGGAGCCCCCGGCCCGGGTGGATCCACTTGGGCTTCAAGGCCCTCAGCTCGTCCAGCCGCTGGAGCCATTCGTCCACGCGGCCCTCCTCGAACCAGGGATGCGTGTCCCTCGCCACGAGGTCCCCCGTGAACAGGTGTCCCTCCCACTCGATGACCACGTGGGCCTGGCTGCTCCCGGCGCCCAGCACGTGCGCCTTCAGCGTGAGGCCCGCCGCGCTCAGCTCCCGCGTGCTGTCGCCGAAGCTGTCCGCCAGCACCAGCTTCCGGGGATAGCGGCCGTTCCAGTACTTCTTGAAGAGCGTGGGCGCCCACTTCTCGTGGACCGCCGGGATGCGGGCGCGCACCGGGTCCGACGTGAGCACCGGAACCCCCAGCTCCTTGAGCAGCGCCGTTCCGTTGAAGCGGTCCGGGGTCGGGTGGAGGATGAGCGCCAGCTTCACCTCCTTGCCCGTCACTTCCTTCGCGAACGCCAGCTCCTTGCGCAGCGCGGAGGGGAGCAGCTGCGTGTCGATGAGGACGAGCCCCTCGGGCCCTTCAATCCAGTAGGAGGCCGTCTGCAGCGACCACTGGGACGAGACGTACTCACCGACCCGGAGGTCCCCCTGCTCCTGGACGGAATGGGAGCGGTAATGCTTCGCGACGACGGCCTGGGGCGTGCCGCAGCCCGACAGCAGGAGCCCCAACGAAGCAGCGAATGCGGCTTTCATTGTCATGAACATCAACTCTACTCACCCGGAAAAGGACTGAAAGGGATTCGCCGGTGGTGTCTTCCTTTGAATTGGGTTAATGGGCCGCCCCCCCACGGCAAGCGCCGTTCCCCCGGGCAGTAAAGGATGTCCCCCTGATGATCCGTCTCCGCTCCAGCGGCCTGCTGGCCGCGCTCGCACTCGCGTGCGCAGCCGCCTGTTCCCCCGATGCGCCGTCGCTCGTGACCGCCTCCGCCGCGCTCGTCGACACGTCGACGTGGACCCCCGCCGGCACCATGGCTTCGGTGCGCGTGGACCCCACCGCCACCCTGCTGCGCAACGGCTATGTGCTCGTCACCGGCGGAGGCACCTCGGCCGCGGAGCTGTACGACCCCCGCACCGGCCGCTGGTTCTCCCTGGGCGCGATGGCCACGGGCCGCCAGCGCCACACCGCGACGCTGCTGCCTTCGGGCAAGGTGCTGGTGGTGGGCGGAGGCACCTCCGCGCAGGGCGCGGCGGGCTCCGAGGTGTTCGACCCCGACACCAACACCTGGTCCGGCGTGAGCGGACTGGACGTGCCCCGCTCGCAGCACACCGCGACGCTGCTGCCCACCGGACAGGTGCTCATCGTCGGCGGCGACAGCGGCTCCGGCAACGCGGTGGCCACCGCGCTCCTGTACGAGCCCACGAAGAACGCCTGGGTGACCACCTCCCGCATGGCCGCGGCCCGGCTGGGCCACGCCGCCACGCTGCTGCCCAACGGACAGGTGCTCGTCACCGGCGGTCGCGACAGCGCCAACGGCGAGGTGCTCGCGTCCGCGGAGCTCTATGATCCGCCGTCCGGCACGTGGCTTCCGGCGATCCGCATGGTCACCCAGCGCACGGGCCACACCTCGACGCTGCTGCTGTCCGGTCAGGTGCTGGTCGCCGGCGGCTTCGCGGGCAGCCTCGCCACCGCCACCTCGGAGCTGTACGACGTGGCCACCGGCACCTGGACGGCCGTGGGGCTGCTGCCGTCGCTCTGGGTGTTCCACACCGCCACGCTGCTCACCTCCGGTCAGGTGCTCATCACCGGCGGCTCCAACGGAGGCCAGCCCTACCTGGACCGCGCCGCGCTCTATGACCCGAACACCGGCACCTGGAGCGACACGGCGTCGCTGACCTCGCGCCGCATCAGCCACGCGGCCGCGCTGCTGCCGTCGGGAGAGGTGCTCGTGCTGGGCGGCGTCGCGCAGGCCGGCTCACTCAACGCCTCCGCCGAACGCTACCGGCCCTCCTCGCTGCCGTGGAGCCCGGCCAAGGGCCTCCCCACCGCGCGCGCGCAGCTCACCGCGACCCGGCTCCCCTCCGGCGCCGTGCTCGTCGCGGGCGGCTCCACCACCACCGGCGGCGCGCTCGCGAGCGCCCTCCTGTACGACGAGAGCTCGGACGCCTGGAGTGACACCGGCGCGCTGGGCACCGCGCGCTTCCTGCACACCGCGACGGAGCTGGGCGATGGCCGGGTGCTCGTCACCGGGGGCCAGAAGGACGCCTCCACCTGGCTGTCCTCCACGGAGGTCTACGCGCCCGCGACGGGCACCTGGACGCAGGTGGCGGAGCTGGGCACGCGCCGGGCCCGCCACACCGCGACGCTGCTCGCGGGTTCGGGACGGGTGCTGGTGACGGGCGGCGCGACGGGTTCGTCCGCGGCGTCCAGCCTCGCGAGCGCGGAGCTGTTCGACGCGAGCACCGGCACCTGGAGCCTCACCGGGCCCATGGGCCGCGCGCGTGCGTACCACGCCGCGGTGCCGCTGCCCTCGGGCGAGGTGCTGGTGATGGGCGGCCTGTCCACCGGCACCGAGTCCCTCACCGCCAGCGCGGAGCTGTACGACCCGGCCACCGGCACCTGGCGGCCCACGGGCTCCCTGACGACGGCGCGCTATGGCCACGTCGCCGTGCTGCTGGAGGATGGCCGTCGCGTGCTCGTGGTGGGCGGCTGGGGCGCGGACGGTGCGCTGCGCTCCGCGGAGGTCTACGACGTGGCGCGCGGCACCTGGAAGGGCGTGACGTCACTGAACACGCCGCGCTACCTGCCGCACGCCGTGGTGCTGTCCACCGGTCGCGTGCTGGTGGTGACAGGAGAGGGCGGCTCGGGACTGGGCGTCCTCGACTCCGCGGAGGTCTACGACGCCGCCACGGACATGTGGACCCCGGCGGGCACCCTGTCCATGCGCAACACGCACCACGCGCTGGCCCTGCTGCCCTCCGGGCGCGTGCTCGTCGCGGGAGGCAGCAACAGCAGCGGCCCCCGCGCGGGCGCGGACGTGTACACGCCCGTGCGTTGACGCCAGGACGCGGGGCTTCAGGCGCCCGCGTGCGGGGCTTCAGGCTCCGCGCCGCGCTGGCCGAAGTAGTGCGCGAGGCACTCCGCCTCTCGCCCCCGCACCACGCGCCGCCCATCCAGGGGACCGCCGTGGGCCGTCACCACGGTGCACTGGCCTTCAATGTCGTCCTGGTCGAAGTAGAGGACCACCCAGTCGTGGGTGGTCTTCTGCTGGTGCGCGAGCGCCGTGTTGGAGAACAGGGCCCGCATGTTCCAGCCCTCCACCTGCTCGCGCAGCACCGGCAGCCAGGCCTCGCCTGAAGGGTTGAAGCGCTTGGGCGCGATGCGCCGCAGCTCGCCGGCCTCGGCCCTGCGCCGGTAGTCCTCGTCCACCCGCAAGAGCAGCGCCACCGGGGGGCGCGGTCCGTCCTCGGGCCCGTGGGTCCGCACCCGCTCACGCTCCCGCCGGTTGCGCCCCAGCCGCGCCGCCAGCACCTCGCGCACCTGCTCCGCGCGCCGGGGGCCGAAGCCCTCCACCCGCTCCAGCCGCCCGTCGTGCGCGGCCAGCTCCAGCGCCTCCAGCGTGGTGATGCCCAGCTCTTCGTGGATGCGCTTCGCCAGCTCCGGGCCAATGCCGGGCACGCTGGCGAGCAGGCCCTCGGGGGACACCTCACCCTCCAGCCGCTCCAGCAACTCCATCCGTCCGGTGCGCACGAACTCCGCGACCGCCGCAGCGATGCTCTTGCCCACCCCCGGCAGCTCGCGCAGCCCCGGCTCCCCCTTGCTGGCGAGCAGCTCCGCGACGGAGTCCGGCTGCTGCGCGAGGGTGGCCGCCGCCTTGCGGTACGCCGCCACCCGGTAGGGCATCGCGTCCTGCGTGTCCAGCAGGTCCGCCACGCGCTCCAGCGCATCCGCGATGTCGATGTTGCTCTTCCATTCCACGCCCATGATACCTGGAAGGTAGGGCCTCCCACGGAGGACGACCACCCCGGCGCACATGCTCCCCCGCGCACGAAAAAATTCCCCGCCCGCAACCGGCGCGCGGGAACCGGGTTCGAGAGGACAGCAGGCAGTCACGCGAACCTTTCGACCTGGAACTCGGAGATGACGATGCGCTGGAACAAGACGTTGGCGGTGGGTGCGGCCCTGGTGCTCTCGACGGCGTGCGGCGGGGTGGATGATCAGGAGGCCGTGGAGTCGCTGCCGGACTTCGCGGGCACGTCGCTGGAACTCAACGCGGAGGCGCCCGCGCAGGACGGCGCGGCGCTCATCGCGCAGGACCTGATGGAGACGGAGGCCGCGCTCGACGGCGAGGGCGCCGCGATGCTGGAGGGCGCCCGCATGCAGGTGAAGGCGCTCAACGATGCGCTGAGGCAGGCGCTCGTGCCCGTCGCGGAGCTGGTGAAGAAGTCCGCGGACGCGAAGCCTGGCGACGTGCTGGTGTACGGCCCGCAGGACCGCGCCAACGCCACCTTCAAGCTCACCGTGCGCAAGGGCGTCGCGCAGCGCTACCAGTGGAAGCTGGAGGCCCGGCCGCTGAGCAGCACGGATGACACCGCCTACAAGCTGGTGGCCGCGGGCGCGCTCAAGCGCGACGGCGAGGCGCACCGGGGCCGGGGCACGCTGGCCATCTCCCTGGACAACTTGAAGGCGGTGGCGCCGTCCTTCGCGGGGCAGGGCCGGTTGATGATGTCCTTCGCGCACAACGGCCAGGGCAGCAAGTCGCTGGCGTACCGGCTGGCGAACTTCACGCCGAACCCCGCCGCGCACGACGCCGTCACCGGCGCCTTCGTAGGCCACAAGCTCCAGCCCTCCGGCATCACCCGCGCGCGCGTGCTGGGCGCGTACAACCTGCCGCAGACGGCCACCGCCGCGAAGGAGAAGGTGCTCACCTCCGTGCGCCACATCCCGCAGCTGGGCGGCCGCGCGGACCTGCGCGCCTGGGGCGGCGACATCCCGGCGAACACCTTCTACGTCGGCAGCGCGTGCTGGGATGCCCGGGAGCAGGAGGTCTTCCGCGTCCTCTTCCAGTGCACCGACGGCGCCCGCCTGGAGTCCTGCACGGAGGTGGCCGGCAGCCGCGTGGGCACCGTCCAGGACTGCCGCGGCCCGGAACTGCGCGGCGACGTGACGCCCCCCGTGGGCACCGGCGACGACGCGACCCCCGAGCCCGGCAACCCCGGCGCGCCGGACGACGTGCCCACGGACGTCACCGCGGAGTTCTGACGCTTCAGCCGAGCGCGGACGCCACCACGGCGTCCGCCTCAATCTCCACCAGCATCCGCGGGTCGATGAGCGCCTTCACCTCCACCATCGACGTGGCGGGGCGGATGGCCGCGAAGCATTCCCCATGCGCCCGGCCGATGGCCTCCCAGCGCGCGATGTCGGTGACGTACATGCGCGTGCGCACCACGTCCTCCATCCGCGCGCCCACCGCCTCCAGGGCCGCGCGGATGTTGGCGAGCGCCTGGGCCGCCTGCCGGTACGCGTCCCCCTCGCCCACCAGCTGGCCCTGCGCGTCCGTGGCCGTGGTTCCCGAGACGGAGACGAAGGGGCCCACGCGCACGGCCCTCGAGTAGCCCACCCGGGGCTCCCACGGGGTGCCGGTGGCGTGGAGGGTGCGCTGCGACATGGCGTGCTCCCGGAG
>NZ_RAWA01000331.1 GCF_003611675.1 Corallococcus sp. CA053C | reverse complement strand
GCCGCCGCCCGTCCGGGGCAGCCACACGATGAAGCGGGTGCCCTCGGTCCCACCGGACTCCACGGAGATGCGCCCACCGTGGGCCAGGGCAATCTGCCGGGCCAGGTAGAGCGACAGCCCCAGCCCGTCCTTGTCCGTCGGGGTGCGCCGCCGGAAGGGCTCGAAGAGGGTGGCGTGGTTCTCCGGGGGCACCCGGCGCCCCTGGTCGTGCACCTGGAGCGTGACGCCGTCCCCGTGGCCCTGGAGCTGGAGCGCCACCGGGGCCGTGGGCGGGCCGTATTGCAGCGCGTTGCCCAGGAGCGCGTCCACCAGCTGGGTGAGCCGGCCGCCGTCCCAGGTGCCCCGCAGGTCGCCCAGGGCGGTGAGGCGCAGGTCCCGGTCGGGGTGCGCCTGCCGCCGGTCCGCCACCACCTGCTCCACCACGTGGCCCAGGTGGACGGACGACGCCTGCAACGGCAGGCCGCCGGACAGCCGGGCGCGGGTGAAGTCCAGGAGCTGGTGGATCATCCGCTCCACGCGCCGCACGCCCTGTCCCACCCGGCCCACCTGCTCCATCAGGGGCTCCGGCAGCGTGGGGGCATGCTCCAGCGCGAGCACGTCCCGCTGGAGCGCCTGGAGGGGGGCATGGAGGTCGCTGCCCACCACGCCCAGGAACTGCTCGCGGAAGTGCTCCATGCGGGACAGGCGGTCCTCGGCGGCCTTGCGGATGCTGACGTCCCACACCGCCGCGAGCCGCACCGGGCGGCCCTGGAAGGTGGCCGGGCGGGCCATCACCTCCACGGGGATGCGCCGGCCGTCGCGGTGGAGGACGGCCACCTCGTAGGGGGCCTCCACGCCGCGCTCCATCGCGTCGCGGGCGGGGGCGCGGAACTCCGGGGCCACCCATTCGATGATGTTGCGGCCGATCAGCTCCGCCGTGTCGTAGTGCCCCAGCAGGTGCGCGAGCCCCGGGCTGATGTCCAGGAACTGCCCGCGGTCGTGGAAGAAGTACCCGTCACAGGCGATCTCCACGATGCTGCGCATGTGCTCCTCGCTCGCGCGCAGCGCCGCCTCGTCGCGCAGGCGCGCGGACGTGTCGCGCAGCAGCAGCAGCACGCCCGCCGCCGGAGCCGCGGGCAGCGCGCTCACCGTCAGGTGCCGGTGCGTGCCCACCTCGCCGAAGCGCCCCGACACCAGCTCCTCCGCCACGCGCTCGCCCGCGCGCGCGCGCACCAGCAGCGGCGACAGAATGGGCGCGAGCCCCGGCCAGGCCTCCACCAGGAGCCGCCCCACGCAGAGCCCCGACGGCCGGCCGCACAGCGACGCCAGCAGGTCGTTCATCCACAGCAGGCGCGAGTCCGCGTCCAGCAGCGCCACCCCCCAACCCGGCGCGTTGAGCAACGCACCCAGGAAGGGCCATGCCTCCTCGGGAACCCCTGCGGACGGAAGGGCTCCGGGAAGCCGGTGGAACAGGGGCTGCGGCATGGGCGGGTCGTCTCGGAAAACGCGGGCTTGTCCGCGTTAGCGAGAAGTATACCCATTCCCCGTGTCAGCAGGAAATACGGGTTTGACTAGGACTGCGGGGCAGGGCGACCAACCTGGGACGTTGGCCCGGGCCGCCCAGAAGGCAGGCTACTTCAGCTCGCGGCGCATCTGCTCCAGCTGGGTGCGCAGGGTGCCGTCGTAGAGGGTGCCGCCGACCTGGGCGGACACGCCGCCGAGCAGCGCCGGATCCACGCGCATCTCCAGCACGACGTTGCGCTGGGTGAGCTGCTGGAGCGACTGCTGGAGGCCGGTGACGGCGTCCGCGGACAGCGGGACGGCGCTGGTGACCTGGCCCCGGACGCGACCCGCGCGGGCATCCGCCATGTCGCGGTAGAGCCGGGCGATGTCGGGCAGGTAGCCCAGGCGGTTGCGGTCCACCAGCAGCCGCAGCGCGTTGGCGAGCGCCGGATCCGCGGGGGTGGGCAGCGCCTGCAGGACGGCCTCCACCACGCGGCTGCGCTGGGCGCGGCTGTAGGCGGGGTTGAGCAGCACGTCCGACAGTTCGGGGCTGTGCCCGACGACGTCTGCGAAGGCGTTGAGCTGCTCCGCGACAAGGTCGGTGCGGTTGCCTTCCGCTGCGACGTCGAGGATGGCGCGGGCGTAGCGGCGGGCGATGGAGACGTTCACCATGACGCTGGCGCCCTTAGCATGGGGATTTCGCCACGGCAATCCGGTTCCGGGAACGGGGTCCGGTCGGGGTCCGAACGGCCTGGAGCCGGGCAGCCCGTTTCAGCGACCGCAAGGTGACGCCCGGGAAGCAAGGGACTTGGCGGAAGGCGCGGGTCACCGTAGCGTGGGGTCCTCCCGCCCCATGCAAGAACCCGTCATCGGCATCGACCTGGGCACTACCAACAGCGTCGTGGCGACCGTGGAAGACGGACGTCCGCGCCTCATCCCTTCTCGTGCGGGAGGACGCCTCACGCCCTCGGTGGTGGGGCTCACGCGCGCGGGCGACCGCGTGGTGGGGCAGGCGGCCCAGGCGCTCGCGGAGGAACAACCCGACGCGGTGGTGTGGGCCACGAAGCGCTTCCTCGGGCGGCGCTACACGCCGGAGCTCGTGCAGCAGGCGAAGTCGATGGTGCCCTATCCGCTCGTCGCAGGCCCCACGGGCGACGTGCGCGTGAAGCTCGCCGGCCGGGTGCTGCCCACCACGCAGATCTCCGCCTTCATCCTGGGTGAGCTGCGATTGGACGCGCAGGCGCACTTCGGGCGCGACGTGCGCAAGTGCGTCATCACCGTCCCCGCGAACTTCGACGACAACCAGCGTCAGGCCACGCGTGAAGCGGCGGGCATCGCGGGCTTGGATGTGGTGCGGCTCGTGAACGAGCCCACCGCGGCGGCGCTGGCGTACGGCCTGTCGCGCGGCTTCGAGGGCAGCGCGCTGGTGTTCGACCTGGGCGGCGGCACCTTCGACGTGTCCATCCTGGACGTGAAGGCGGGCGTCTTCGAGGTGAAGGCCACGGGCGGCGACCACGCGCTCGGGGGCGAGGACTTCGACCAGCGCATCGTCCAGTGGCTCCTGGCGCAAGTGGAGGACGCCTTCCAGGACGCGGTGTCCAAGGATCCGCAGTCGCTGCGGCGCCTGAAGGTGGCGGCGGAGGCGGCCAAGCGCGAATTGACGGAAGCGGACGAGGCCTCCATCTCCGTGGCCGGCCTGGGTGACCACTCCGCGGGCGGGAAGCGCTTCACCGAGATCAACACCGCGCTCACGCGCAGCTTCTTCGAGACGCTGTCGGAGCCCCTGTCGCGCCGGTGCCTGGAGGTCTGCAAGACGGTGATGGCCGAGGCGAAGATGGATCCGCGCTCGGTGGACGTGGTGCTGCTGGTGGGCGGCATGACGCGCGTGCCCATGGTGCGCCGGCTGGTGGCGGACTTCTTCGGCCGCGCGCCCTCCACGGACGTGCACCCGGATGAGGCGGTGGCGCTGGGCGCCGCGGTGCAGGCGGACGAGCTCATCCGGCAGGCGGGGCAGGCGCTGCTGCTGGACGTGGCCAGCCAGAGCCTGGGCGTGGGCGTGATGGGCGGGCGCGTGAAGCGGCTCATCCCCAAGAACACGGGCGTGCCGGTGGTGGCGCGCGACATCTTCTTCCCGGGCACCTCCGGCCAGTCCGAGGCGCGCATCCCCGTGTACCAGGGGGAGAGCGAGTTCCAGGACGAGAACCACAAGCTGGGCGAGGTGGTGCTCAAGAACCTCCACGTCGCCGCGCGCGGAGAGACGCCGCTGGAGGTCGTCTTCGAATTGTCCAGCGAGGGCATCCTCGCGGTGAAGGCCACCGACCTCACCTCCGGCAACATGGACCTGGTCCGCCTGGAGGCGCGTGCGAGCCTGCCCCAGGGCGAGGTGGAGAAGCTGGGCCAGGAGCAGCTCAACTACGCCCAGGCGCAGGGCGTGGTGGACGCGCGCCGCGCGGAGGAGACCTTCCGCAAGCTGCTGGAGCGCGGGGAGAAGCTCGCCCGCCTGCTCCAGAAGAGCGCGAAGGAGAACCCCAGCCCGGAGACCGAGTCCGCGGTGGGCACCGTCCAGCAGCTCCTGGTGGGCGGCAAGGACGCGCTGGAGGCCGGAGACGCGGCGCAGTGCGCCCAGATTGCCCGCCAGCTGACGCAGCTTCTGTCGGGTCGCGCGGAACCCCGTGGCTGACGTCACGCGCCACGGCCGCGAGGCGTCCACCAGCGCACGTTGCTTCGCGCGGTGCGTGGTGCCTTTCGTGGAGTCCGTTTATCTCCGGGAGTCATGATGACCCCCGGATTTTCTCCCCGCCCGAGAGACCTGGTCTTCGTCGTCGACGACTCGCGGACGGCACGGGACGTGGTGCGGCTGCACCTGTCGCGCATGGGCTGCGACGTGGTGGCGCTGGAGGGGGCGGACGCGTGCCTCGCGGAGCTGGAGCAGCGGGTGCCGGCGCTCATCCTGATGGACCTGCACCTGGAGAAGCTGCAGGGGGACGAGGCGTGCCGCGCGGTGAAGGCGCACGCGGCCGGGCGCAACGTGCCCGTGGTGATGTTCACCGCCGCGGACGAGCCGCATGAGGTGATGCACTGCGGGCGCGCGGGCGCGGACGACTTCCTGCCCAAGCCCGTGAGCCAGGAGGCGCTGGCGGCGAAGGTGGCCGCGGTGCGCGCGTCCCGGGAGCGCGCCTGGACGGGGCCTCCGCGCGGGCGCGGCATGCTGCTGGTGGAGGGCGGCCGCTTCCTGCACACCTTCCTCGGCGGGGCGCTGGAGCACGAGGGGCTGCACGTGCTCTACGCGAAGGACCTGGACGACGCGGGGAAGCAGGCCGCCGCCCACAGCGACCGGCTGGACGGCTTCGTGGTGGACGTGTCGCGGCTGCCGCGCGAGGCGCTGGCGCTGGCCACGCGCCTGCGGGAGCAGTTTCCGCGCAAGCCGCTGGTGCTGATGTCGCGGGTGGAGGAGGCGCCGGACGTGCTCACCCGCGCGCAGGCGCTGTGCGGCGCGCCGCTCCTGGAGAAGCGCAACCTGGGCGCGGACGAGCTGCTGGGGCGGGTGCTCGCGCGCCTGTCGCCGGGCACCGTGCCGCTGCGGGCCGCGGAGCGGGTGCCGTTCTTCACCGTGGTGGAGTTCTCCACGCAGGGCGGGCCCACGCTCAGCGGCTTCAGCCATGACGCCAGCCCCCAGGGCCTCTTCGTGCGCACGCTCACGCCCGCGCGGGAAGGCGCCCGGCTGTCGCTGCGGCTGGTGATGGCGGGCCAGCGCACGCCGTGCGCCGCGGAGGCGGTGGTGGCGTGGTCCAACCCGCCCGGCCCCGGCAGCGCCTTCCGTTCGCAGACGGGCATGGGGCTCAAGCTGGAGGGGATGGACGCGCAGCTGGCGCAGCGCTTCGTGCGCTTCGTGCCCCAGACCCTCGGTTTTCCCCCCGCCAGCACCGCGCGCGCCTCAGGTTTCTGAGTGCGATGGGCGCCTGGGTGCGCCCCGCAACCCCCCGCAATCGCAGGCGGCAGGGCGCGGCTTCCCCCCTGGCACGGGCGTGGCAATGCGCCATGCCCGCGAAGTCTTCGAGGGAGGGTGGCTCATGCATTGGACGCGTTTCGGAGCGGTGGGATTCACGCTGCTGGCGGTGGGGTGTAGCGACGGGGAGAAGGGGCCGCCGGGCGGGCTGGGCAACGAACCCGTGCAGCAGTCGCTGAAGCTGGAGGGGTTCAACGACTGCAACGCGCTGGAGAAGTACATCGAGGACACCGCGTCCAAGCAGATGCGCGCGAGCCTGGAGCAGCAGAAGCCGGGGTATTGGGAGCGGTTCGGCCGCGGCCGGGGCGTCGACTTCGGCGGCATGCCCCCGGAGATGTCCGCGGACGACTCCGCGGGTGGTGGCTCGGCGTCGCCGCAGGCCCCGAAGGACTCCACCGGCACCAACAACCAGGTGGAAGGCGTGCACGAGTCGGACTTCGTGCAGAACGACGGCACGCGCATCTTCGTGCTGTCGGGCAACCGGCTCTACGCGCACCGCTCGTGGCCCGCGGAGCAGCTCACGCTGGCGAGCTCGCTGGAGGTGGAGGGCTGGCCCCGGGAGATGCTGCTGGATGAGCACCAGCGGCTGGTCATCGTCTCGCAGGTGCACCAGGGCCTCGCGGGCAAGCCGGGCGGCGGCTACTACGGCGGCGGCTTCGCGGGGGATGTCGCCTCGCCGGCGATGGACTGCGCGGGCTTCGGCTGCGCGTACTACGCCGGCGACAGCACCAAGGTGACGACGGTGGACGTGTCCGACGTGGCGAACCCCACGGTGGTGGATCAGGTCTACCTGCCGGGCCTCTTCAGCCAGGCGCGCCGCGTGGACGGCTCCGTGCGCTTCGTCCTCGCGGACACGTTCCGCTGGCCGGAGGAGGTGAAGCTGTGGGTGGACTACTCGGAGGAGCTCTACAAGGACGAGGACAAGCTGGAGGACGCCATCGATGCGCAGATGGAGCGCAACGAGAAGCTGATCCGCGCGAACACGTTGGACAAGTGGCTGCCCGCGGGCAAGCACGTGGACGCGGCCGGCGTGACGACGGCGCTGCCGGTGGCGTGCGGTGACTTCTACCGGAGCAACGCGCCGTCCGCGCTGGGCTTCGTGACGGTGGCGTCCATGGACCTGGACGCGCGCACGGCGGCGCCGGGGCGCACCCACCTGGTGGCGGAGCCGGGCACGGTGTACGCGTCCAAGGACTCGCTCTACCTCGCGCATTCGCACTACTGGTGGTGGCCGGAGCCGGGGCAGAAGGACTTCACCTACGTCCACAAGTTCGACACCCGCCAGCCGGGCCGCGCGGTGTACGTGGGCTCCGGCACGCTGGAGGGCGCGCCCATCAACCAGTTCGCCCTGGACGAGCATGAAGGCGTGCTGCGCATGGCCACCACGGTGACCACGCGCCTGCCGGAAGAGGACCACCCGTCGTGGTGGTGGGGCCGCACGACGACGGTCAGCCGCGTGACGACGCTGGGTGAGAAGGACGGGCACCTGGTGGAGCTGGGCCGCAGCGAGGACCTGGCGGCAGGGGAGCGCATCTTCAGCGCGCGCTTCGACGGCCCGCGCGGCTACGTCGTCACCTTCCTCCAGGTGGATCCGCTCTTCACCTTCGACCTGAGCGACCCGGCGCACCCGCGCAAGGTGGGCGAGCTGAAGGTGCCGGGCTTCGCCACGTACCTGCACCCGGTGGGCGACCACCAGCTGCTGACCCTGGGCGTGCAGACGGACGCCAACGGCGGCTGCTGCGGGGAGCGTTCGCTCAAGCTGTCGCTCTTCGACGTCAGCGACCTGGCGCACCCGAAGGAGACCCACACGCAGCTCGTGGGCACCGCGTACGGCTGGAGCGAGGCGCAATACCAGCACAAGGCGTTCAACTACTTCGCGGCCAAGGGGCTGGTGGCCATCCCCTTCACGGACTACTCGCCCTACGGCTACTACGGCGAGGACTACTGGAGGAACTTCCGCACGGAGCTGCGCGTGTTCCGCGTGGACCCGGCGACGGGCATCTCCCCGGTGGGCGCGGTGTCCATGACGGACCTGTTCGCGCGCTCGGGGTCGCCCGAGTGGAGCTGGTACTACGGGCCGGACGTGCGCCGCAGCGTGATGGCGGACGACTACGTCTACGCCATCAGCGACGGCGGCCTGCGCGTGGCGAAGGTGGACAGCCTGCAGACGCCGCTGGTCACCACGCTCTTCCCCCGGGTCACCAACCCCTGATGTGGGGGTGACGGCCCGGTGGCGGGCGGTCAGGCGGGGAGGGGAGGCGCGTCCGTCGCTCGGGCAGCGCAATCCCCGCCCGAAGAGGCTATAGGCCCCGCCATGCCGCCCGATGCCACCGAGCCGTCCGTGTCGTCCCCCTCGGCCTCGTCGGCCCGGAACCGGGGGGAGCTGCGCGCCTTGTTGGGGCTGGCCCTGCCGCTGTGCATCGCGCAGGCGGGCCAGTCGCTGATGGGCCTGGTGGACACGCTCATCGTCGGTCGCGCCGGCACGTCGGCGCTGGCCGCGGTGGGCCTCAGCCACAGCCTCTTCTTCGCCGTCAGCAGCTTCGGCATGGGGCTGATGATGGGCGTGGATCCGCTGGTGTCGCAGGCCATTGGCGCGCGCAACCCGGTGCGGGCGCGCAGCGTGCTCTGGCAGGGCGTGTGGCTTTCCGCCTTCGTGGGCGTGGTGCTGTGGGCGGTGCTCATCTCCGTGCCGTCCGCGCTGCCATGGGTGGGCGTGGCCGAGGAGCAGATCGTCCAGGTGCGCGCCTTCCTGCACTTCCGCGCCCCCAGCCTGCCGCTGATGCTCATCTTCCTCACGGGGCGCGCGTACCTGCAGGCCATCGGGAATCCCCGGCCGCTGGTGGTGTCCACCGTGGTGGCCAACGTGCTGAACCTCATGATGGTGCCGCTGTTCGTCTTCGGCGGTAGCTCGCTGCCCGCGTGGGCGGGGCCCCTCACGCGCGTGCCGGCGATGGGCGCGGCGGGCGCGGCACTGTCCACGCTGTTGTGCACGGCGATGGAGGTGCTCATCGTGGCGCGCGCGGTGCGCGGGATTCCCATTCCGGGCACGCCGTCCCTGCTGCCGGTGGTCGCGGATCAGCTGCGCGCGTTCCGGGTGGGGTTGCCCATCGGCCTGCACATCGCGGCGGAGGTGGGCGTGTTCGCGCTGGCGGGCGTGCTGGCCGCGCGGCTGGGTCCGGCGAGCGTGGGCGCGCATCAGATCGCCATCTCGTTCGCGAGCCTCACCTTCACCATGGCGCTGGGCATTGGCAACGCGGGCAGCGTGCGGGTGGGCTGGGCGGTGGGCGCGCACGACACGCCGCAGGCGCGGCGCAGCGGGTTGATGGCCTTCGCCACCGGCGCGGTGGTGATGGCGCTCAGCGGGCTGGTGTTCGCGTTCTTCCCCGGGAGCCTCGCGCGGCTCGCGGGGGCGCCGGCGGAGGTGCTGCCGCTCTTGCTGCCGCTGTTGATGGTGAGCGCCATCTTCCAGGTGTTCGACGGCGTGCAGGGCGTGGGCGCGGGCGTGCTGCGCGGCGCGGGCGAGACGCGCTTCACCTTCCTGGCGAACATCGTGGGGCACTACGCGGTGGGGCTGCCCCTGACGCTGCTGCTGGGCTTCGGCCTGGGCATGGGCGTGCTGGGCATCTGGTGGGGCCTGTGCGCGGGCCTCATCACCGTGGCCCTCGCGGTGCTGTGGCGCTTCTGGCGCGTGAGCGCGGGCACGCTCCGGCCCCTGGAGCAGTAGGGGCCGGGGGCGTGCTTCAGGCCGGCAGGTAGTGGCGGATCATCTGCCGCCACACGGGCCAGTCGTGGGTGCCGCCGTCCCAGATGGACAGGTCGTTGCGGATGTCCTTCTGCCACAGCAGCTTGGAGAGGTTCTCGTTGGAGGGGCGGCAGAAGTCGTGCTCGCCCACGGCCAGCGTCATCTCCACGCGGCGCAGGGCGTTCAGCCGCGCGGGGTCGTGCAGGCCGGGCAGCCAGTGCGGCGCCGTGTGGAAGTACACCTGTTCGTCGTGGTGGCCGTCGAGGAAGTCGTCCGTCTCGAACTTGCCGCCCATCGAGATGAGGCGCTGGAAGATGTCCGGGTGGCGCAGGCCCACGTTGTACGTGTGGAAGCCGCCCAGGCTGCACCCGGCGAGCGTGAGCCGACCGCCACTGGCGCGGCTGCGCACGAGCGGCACCGCTTCATGGACGAGGTAGTCCTCCCACTGGGCATGGCGGGCCACGCGCACGGCGGGGGCGACGTCCTTGTTGTACCAGGACTCCTCATCCACCGAGTCCACGCACACCACGACGTAGCGGCCCGCGGCGATGCAGTCCGCGATGGCGCCGATGAGGCCGAAGTCCTCGGCTTGATAGAAGCGGCCCTTGCTGGTGGGGACCAGGAGGATGGGCTCACCCGCGTGCCCGTACAGCAGCACTTCCATGTCCCGGTTCAGCCGCTGGCTGTACCAACGGTGGTATTCGCGGTTCATGGCCGCAACCTTAACCGGCGCGGCCGTGACACAAGGCAGGCGGGCGCGCGTGCGTGCGCAGGTCAGCCGGCAGTGAACACCTGCTGGGGCGCCACCCCACCCCGCCACGGGGCGAGGAACGCATCCGACTCCAGGGCGATGCGCTGTAGCGAGGCCGTCAGTTCGTGGCCGTCGTCCACCTCCACCAGCCGCACGTGGCGCTTGTCCTTCGCCCACTCGCGCGAGTAGCGCACGTCGCAGGTGTCGTCCTGTCGACCATGGACGATGAGCGTGGGCACGCGCACGTCGGGCCAGACGCCCAGCGTTGCGTCCATCGCCTGGGCCTCCTCCACGAGGCCGTGGTGCACGCGCGCGCGGCGCTTCTCCGCGTGGTCGTCCGTTTCGATGTAGCCCGTGCGCTGCCAGTGGGCCCAGCCGTCAGGGCCCATGCGGCGCTGGAGCTGCTCCACGAAGTGGAAGGCCGGGGCGAGCAGCACCAGCGCGCTCACGCGGGCATCCTGCTGCGCGCAGCGCGCGGCGACGAGCCCGCCCAGGCTGGAGCCGATGAGCACGGCGCGCTCCTGGGGGCCGCCGAGCGCGTCGCGCACGGTGTCCAGCATGGCGCCCAGGCTGAGGCGCTCCAGTGACGGCACGCGCAGGTTGAGGCGCTCCAGGGGGATGCCCTGCTTCGCCCAGTGGGCGTCCAGCCAGAGGCCCTTGGTGGAGGAGGGGCCGGACGCGAAGCCATGCAGGTACAGCCAGCGGGGACCCGGGGGAGAGGACGGCGCGTTCATGGGCGCGCACTCTAACCGCATCAAAACCGCAGCACGGGCCCGGCGATGATGCTCTGCAGCGGTTTGGTGCAGGTGCTGTCCGCGTTGGGCTCCTTCGTGAACTTCAGGTCGCAGAACTGGAGGGCGGTGGCGAGCGAGATGCCCCAGCGGTCGCTGAACCAGCCGTCCAGGCCCACGCGGAAGGCCATGCTGGTGACGTCGAAGTCCTCGCGCCGCAGCTGGCCCACGTTGTTGGGGGTGAAGGGCTTGGCCCAGCTCTTCGCCAGCCGGGCGCCCAGCCACGGCGTCACCGGCTTGTCGCCGAAGAAGCGCAGGCGCGCTTCGATGCCCACGGCCGTGTAGTCCAGCTGCACGCGGCTGAGCTGGGACGGGTCCTGCGCGTCCGCGAACTGCTGGCCCCACGTCTGCGTCGTCTCGAAGACGGCGCCCAGGGACAGGCCCGGCGGCGTCTCCACGCCCAGCCACGCTTGCAGTGCGGGTCCCTTGGCGCGCCAGTCGCTGAAATGATCCAGGGTGACGCCCGCGCCCACGGACGCGTAGCCGTGCCACCCCTCCGCCCCTGCTGGCC
>NZ_RAWA01000330.1 GCF_003611675.1 Corallococcus sp. CA053C | reverse complement strand
GGATAAGAGACAGGGGCGGCCGGGCGGGCGTTGGCCGGGGTGCACGGGATCCCACCGTGTGGAGGGGGGCCTGGGGGGACTTCGGGAAACGCGTTGCCTGACATCCATGGCCGAGTGCGGGCATGACATTTGTCATGCTGGATGGATGGCCTTTTGCTCTGGCGGGCGAAAGGCCGCCACCGGAGGCTTCTCCCACCCCATCTCAGGGAGAAGAACATGCTCAAACCCCTGCTTCTGGCTGCCGCTCTCAGCGCAGCGCTGCCTGCATTCGCTGCCTCCACGCTGATCCGCGACGTGCGCGTGTTCGACGGACAGCGCACGCACGAACACCGCAATGTGCTGATCGACGGCACGCGGATCGCCGATCCCGACTTCCGCGGAGCGCCGCGTGCGGGAACCACCCTCATCGAAGGCAAAGGCCGCACGCTGATGCCGGGCCTGATCGACTCGCACGTGCATGCCTACCGCTATCTGGACCTGCCGCTCCTGTTCGGCGTCACGACCCAGATCGATATGTTCACCGGCGTCTCCCTCATGCAGGAGATGACGGCGCGCATGCAGCGTGGCGAGAACCACGACCGCGCGGACCTGTTCTCCGCCGGTACGCTCGCCACGGCGCCGGGCGGCCACGGCACCGAGTACGGGATTCCCATCCCCACGCTGACCCGGCCGGAACAAGCGCAGGGCTGGGTCGATGCCCGCATCGCCGAAGGCTCCGCTTTCATCAAGATCGTGCTGGAAGCGGGCAACGACACCCAGCCCCTGCCCAGCCTTGACCTGCCCACCCTGAAGGCGCTGGTGGATGCGGCGCACCGCCGCGGCAAGCTGGCGGTGGTCCATATCGCCACGCTGGCCAGCGCGCGCGCCGCGCTTGAAGCGGGCGCCGATGGGCTGGTGCACCTCTTCGTGGGCGAAGACATCGCGCCGGACGACCTGGCGGCCTTCGTGAAGCTGGCCCGCGACCGCAAGGCCTTCATCATCCCAACCTTCAGCGTCATGGAAAGCATCGCAGGCGTGCAGGAACAGGATGTGCTGGATGACCGCTCGCTGATGGCGCTGCTGCTGAAAGAACAGGTGCCGTCCCTGAAAGCCAGCCATGGGCCTACCGCGCGGCCCGAGAAGCTGCGTGCGCCGCGCGCCGTCGTGAAGGCGCTGCGCGACGCGGGCGTCACGCTGCTGGCAGGGACCGACGCGGGCAATCCAGGCACCCAGTACGGCGCCAGCATGCACCATGAGCTGCTGTCGCTGACCCAGGCAGGCATGACTCCGTCCGAAGTACTGGCCGCCGCGACCCGCGTGCCGGCACAGGCCTTCCGCCTGCCCCAGCGCGGCCGCATCGCCAGAGGCTACAAGGCCGACCTGCTGCTGGTAGAGGGCGACCCTACGGCGGATATCGGCGCGACCCGCCGCATCGTCGAGGTGTGGAAGGACGGCACGCCGGTATCACCGCTGCGCGCCGCGCGATTGAAGGCCGTGGCGGAAGAAGCCAGCACCCTGGAGGGAACGGCCAGCACGCAGCCGAAGTGAACGCGAACGTGCGCGCTCACCCTGATATCGTTCAACCCAGGACCCAAGCCGGGCGACCCTCATCTCCAGATCGCCGACGTCCGCCTCACGGAAGAGCAGGGAGAACCGCATGGACAGGATACGGCGAGTGCTGGCGGGGCCCTGGGTGCCGCCCGCGGCAGGCAAGGCGCCGTATCTGTGGCTGCTGTCGCTGAGTTCCTTCGCGTGGAAGTACTTCTACCTCCGCCCCTCCGTGCGGGAGCTGGCGATGCTGGCACTGACGACCATCGTCTTCGCGCCGATATACTTTTCCAGCTTCTGGTTGCGCGACAGGCGCCTTGTCCCCGTGCTGCTCGCGACCTTCGCGTTGGGCCTGGTCTGGGCGCCGTTCAACTTCGGCGCCTGCACCTTCTTCATCTTTGCTTCCGGCATGTGCGCGGGGATCGAGAACCGGCGCTACGCCTACGGCACGATCGCGCTGATCCTCTGCGGTGCGGCGCTGATTGCGCTGTCGGTCGACTTGCCGCTCAGCTTCCTCGTGCCCACGCTTGCTATTGGTACGCCGGTGGGCATCGCCAGCGTGATGGACGCCACCCTCAAGCGCAAGCAGTGGCAGCTGCTGCGCAAGCAGGAGGAAGTGGAACACCTGGCCCGCATCGCCGAGCGTGAACGCATCTCGCGCGACATGCACGACCTGCTGGGGCATACGCTCTCGCTGATCACGCTGAAGGCAGAGCTGGCAGGCCGCCTGCTGGACCGTGATGTCGAAGCCTCCCGCCGTGAGCTCAATGACATTGAAACCCATGCACGCAAGGCGCTGGCTGAAGTCCGCAGCGCCGTCAGCGGCTACCGACAGACCGGGTTCGCGCACGAGCTGGCGCAGGCGCGTGCCGCACTGGCCGCCGCGAATGTAACGCTGGACGCCCAGGTCCAGGCCTTTACCCTGCCCGCCACGGCGGAGAGCGTCCTGTCGCTGTCGTTGCGAGAAGCGGTCACCAACATCCTGCGCCATGCGGATGCAAGGCATTGCGAGGTCAGTGTGACCTTGCAGGACGGAGTGCTGGTCTGCCAGATCCGGGATGACGGAAAGAAGCTCGGTTCGCTGCAGGCGCTGGAGCAGGGCAATGGCCTGCGCGGCATGCAGGAACGCGTCGCCTCGCTGGGGGGCAGCTGCGCGTGGAAGTGGCGCGCGGGCTCTCGCTCGAACTGCGCCTGCCAACGGGAGGGATCGCATGATTCGCGTACTGATCGCGGAGGACCAGTCGCTGGTGCTTGGCGCGCTTGCCGCACTGCTCAAGCTGGAAGCCGACCTTGAGGTGGTGGGACAGGCGCGCAACGGGCAGGAAGCGCTTGCCCTGTGTGAGCAGCTATCGCCGGACATTGTCCTGACGGATATCGAAATGCCGCGGATGACGGGCCTGGAGCTGGCCGCCGCGCTGTCCGAACGGCAGGCCGCCGCGCGTGTCATCGTCGTGACGACCTTCGCGCGTTCCGGCTACCTGCGCCGCGCCCTGGCGGCCGGTGTGCGCGGCTATCTGCTGAAGGATGCGCCGTCCGAATCGCTGGCGGCCGCCATCCGTACGGTGCATTCGGGCGGCAGGGCCATCGCGCCGGAGCTGGCGCTGGAGAGCTGGAGCGGAGCGGAAGACCCCCTGAGCGAGCGCGAACGACAGGTGCTGCGGCTGGCGGGCGAAGGCCGCAGCGGCGCCGATATCGCGAAGCAGCTGTCGCTGTCCGAGGGAACGGTGCGCAACTATCTTTCGGAAGCGATCAGCAAGCTCCATGCAGGCAACCGCGTTGAAGCCTTCCGTATCGCCCGCGAAGCAGGCTGGCTCTAGGAAGCGGGCCGGCGCATCTTCGGCCTCGGGAAGGGTGTCAGAGGGTTCGGGTATCAAGGTGTAGCAACCCGAGGAAAGGATGGAATCCATGGCACCTCCCGTTCTCACCAACGACAAGTCGCAGGAGCATCAGGTGATGCTGGCCGGTTGGGATTGGTCTGAGACCAGCCCACCGTGGGCCTACACATCCACGAGCGCGTGGGAGTCCACGCTCCCCGCAGGCGTTCCGGTGGTGCCGCTGAGCACCGTGGCGGGTGACTTCTACACGAAGCTGCAAGCCACGGTAAACGCAGCCCCCGGACGGGTCATCGTGCGGCTCCCCGCGGGTGTGTTCACGCTCAATCAGTTCCGCGCGATCGGCTCCAGCGGAAACCCCACGTATGCGTTCGGGTTCTTCTTCCCGAAACTCGCGGGGTTCGTCGGGGCCGGGCCCGACAAGTCGATCATCGAGATGGCGGCAGGGTCGGTGAGTCAGGCGCAGCTGTCGCATATGTCCACCATGACCCAAGCGTCCTTCATCCAGTTGCAGATGGGCATGTGCCGACTCGACACCCAGTACTCGAACGCACCGGCACCCATCTACCTGGGGGGCGTCGGCTTCGAGGCCGCGCCACAGCCGCTCCTCACGTCGATCAGCAGCGACATCACGAACGGCGTGTACGTTCCGCAGTCGGCGCCGCATCTGGGCGTGGCGATCTACTCGGATTCGAATCGCCGTCACCCCGACTCCATCGTGACGCACTGCCGGTTCCGGGGTGCGGGCAAGGCGATGACCAGTCAGCCTCCGTTCGAGCTGAGCAACATCACCAGCCAGCGGAACCACGTCACCTACGCGCACACGGAGTTCGACGGGCGCATGAGTCCCCGCTACGACGCGACACGCCCCCGCAAGTGCGGGCCGTTCATGGCGAACGGCGGGGTCACCCAGCTCATCACCGACTGCTGGATGCATCACTCCAACGTGTCCCGGTACGCCGCGAACGACGAATCGGTCGCGTCCCCCACGGCCCTGTCGAACCACTACCGGATCGAGCGGTTGAAGATCGAGCAGATCACCAACAACCAGAACCGGCAGCCCCCGATCAACGGTGGCAACTCCCTGGGCGGGTACACGAACGCATCGTGCATCGGGTTCGAGTCATCGAACGCGCTGATCGAGATCATCGACTGCATCGCGTCCGTGGACAACAACCTCATCGCGGGGCAGGTTCCCTGTCACATCCAGTTGACCAACACGGGCGCTGCGCGTGCTGGTGGGCGGCTGTACGTGCGCGGCGGTGAGTTCCGTCACACGGCGTTCCCGCAGTTGAATGGGTTCGTGACGTTCCGCATCCAGCCCACCTCGAACTGGTGGACGGACGGCTTCAACACGACCCTCGACGTGCGCGACAACAGTGGCAACCGGCTGCTCCCGTATCAGGTGACGGGCACATGGCCCCCCACGGCCGCGGCGCTGGCCTCGGCAGGGGTTACCCCGGCAACCCACTTCCTGATCCGAAGCACTTAGGGAGGGCTCCAGTGCCCGAAGCCATGAGCTTCGGGCACTGAAACCACCGAGGCGCCCCTTGCGCGTCTTCAGCGCTTCAGCCACATCGGCTCGCCGGGGCACAGCCGGCAGCGGGCCTCACCGTTGGCGCAGGAGGCCGCGCAGGACGGGAGCGCCGCGCGGGCCGAGCTTCCGGCGCGGTACAGCAGGTCCTGGTACGCGCTGGAGCCCACGATGGGGTGCATGCTCTGGAACTCCACCACGGTGGCCCCCGAGCGCTTCAGCCGGAAGGTCGGCGTCCCCACCGCCAACGCCGTCCGGATGGCCTGCACGCCGCCCGCCGTCTTGTCCTCGCCGTAGGTCGTCGTCCCCTGCGTGATTTCGAGCCGGCCCGCCGACGTGAGGAAGCCCACCAGTTCCACGTCATTCGTCGCCGGGCACCCTGCCTTGCACACCGCGAGGTTCGCGGACGTCTGCGTCGTGGGCACGAGCGACTGACTGTGGATGCGGTGGTTGTAATACAGCACGTCGCGCTCGACGGTCGGCCGCGTGCCCGTCTTGAACCACTGGATGTAGTACGCGGTCATGTCGTACGCGGGCCACTGCTTCCCCGTCGACGGCCGGATGTTGTGGTGCTCGTGCTGGTCGTTCCAGGTGACGATCTGCACTTCGTCCAGGCCGTCGGCAATCACGTTCTCCCAGATGGAGCGGAGCGTCAGTGAGTTGCGCGCCTCCCAGAAGGCCCTGTCCTTGGGCCGGTAGTCCTGGCTGCTCATCGGGTG
This sequence comes from Corallococcus sp. CA053C, assembly GCF_003611675.1. GTDB lineage: Bacteria > Myxococcota > Myxococcia > Myxococcales > Myxococcaceae > Corallococcus. The sequence goes on along the minus strand of NZ_RAWA01000330.1, from coordinate 5,672 downwards.
CATCCACGACTTCCCGTACCCGGCCGCCTTCGTCTTCAGGCTCCCGGAGTACCCCGCCGTCGTCACCGGGACGGCCGTCCCCCACCCCGCGTAGGCATCCCCCACGCTCCTGTACTCCTCGAAGAGCGCCGTGCTCCCCGTGCCAAGGAAGACAGGCACCAGGTACAGGCTCATGCCCAGCTCCGTCGACGCGCGCTGCTTCACGGTGGCGTAGAACGCCGCCGTCCGGCCCTGTGCGGCGGGATTGAACAGGCCGACGACATACTTCCCATCCGGCCGCCGCAGGAGCGCCGCGGAGCTCTTCAGCTGGCCCAGGATGCGAATCATCAGGTCCTGGTCCCCCGTCTGGCTCCCCGTCCCCAGGATCGTCATGTCGAAGTTGGGGACGATGTCGAAGCCGCCGACCTGCGAGGCCGCGTCGACAATCGTCTTCGCCCGCGTCCACACCGCGCCGTTGTTCACGTCGCTGTCGGTCCACAAATTCAGATAGAAGCCGTCAATGCCAATCCTCGCCGCGAGCTCGATTTCGTCCTTCGCGTCGCGAAGCCGCCAGTCCGTCTCCGTGCGGGGCAGTCTCGGGAGCGGCCGCTCCCGCATCATGCCGCCGTAGGCCGCGTGGACTCCGCCCTCGCCATTCACCGCGATGTAGTTGAGCTCGTAGTAGTCGTTGGACGTCGGGTTGGTGTTGCCCAACGACACCGGGTAGTAGTGCCAGTGCGCATACACCCGCTTCGCCGAGTTGCGGAGCGTGGTGCGCGGCACCGCGGTGAACGGCCACTCACACGGGCCACAGTCCGGCCCGCAGTCGACTCCCGTCTCGGTGCCGTTGCGCACCCGGTCCGAGCAGGTCGCGGCGGGCGTCACGCTCAGCGGGACGCTGTATTGATTGTCGCTCTCGGAGGTCTCCGCCGGCAGGCGGTTGATGTCATCCACATGCGCGAGGAGCGTGTGGTCCCCCGCCGTGGCCGGCGCGGTCCACAGCTTCGTCCCCGCGGGGCCGGAGTTGGCGGTGAGCGTGACGCTGGCCCCCGGCGCGAGGGAGCTCGTGTGCGTGTCCGACCACGACACCTGCGTGCCGTCCACCCAGAAGGAGAGGCCGTGGACGATGCCCGCGGGTGTCGCGACGTTCCCCGCGTTCTTGATGGTTGCGCTGAAGGTGACGGCACTGGTCGGGGCCACCGTGGTCGGGCTCACGCCCGTGACGACGAGGTTGTAGCCGTCCACCAGCGCCTCCTGCCGCGAGGCCGGGGGCTCCTGGAGCGGATCCCCACCACAGCCCATCCATGCGGCCAGCAGACCCAGGGACAGGACCTTCCATGCGCTCTTCGAGTGGTGAATCACCGGTTGCATCCAGAGGCTCCGTTCAGGGTTCCGCCTCCTGCTCTCGCGCCAGCGCGAGCTGGATGGCGCGTTCCACGGGCGGGCCGGCTCCATTGTCGCGGTGGAGCTGAAAGGGTTGCTTCGGGAACAGCGGTGGCTGCGCCATGAACTTCGGCCGGGTGCCCCGGTGGGGTTGCGCGGCGTGCACCAGGAACGGATGGCAGAGGTAGACGGTGCCCGCCGCTCCCGTGGCGAAGGCAAGTGGGCACCCGTGCGTGGCGTCCAGCTTCTCCGCCAGCTCCATGAACGACAGGCCCGCTTCACCCTCGGGCTCCAGCAACCGGGCCACCCGCAGGTGCGAGCCCACGCGGATGCGGGTGGGCGCGTCGTCCTCGCCCACGTCGGAGAAGAGGAAGAGCATCAGCAGCGCGCGGCCTCGCGAGGCCACATTCACGCGCCAGTCGAAGAACGACGACGGGTCCTTCCCCGGGAAGCTGGCGTCCACATGCCAGCCGTCATCCCCCGGTACCTCGCTGCTCGGGAAGCTGCCAAGGCTGGAGCGCGGCGCCCAGCCTCCGGGGCCCACGAGCCTGTCATAGGCCGCGTGGAGTTGGGGCGTGTTCGCCGCGAGCCGGAAGGGCTCCTGGGTGTATTCGCCCAGCCGGATGACGGGCCGGGTCCAGGTCGTCGGGTCGTCCGACCTGCAGCCCGTGTCGCGCCACAACAACTCGCGGGCCTCGGCCGCCAACGCTGACGGGAAGGCCCCGTCGATTCGAATGAAGCCCTCTGCGATGAACCGGTCCACCTGCGCGTCCGAAAGTTCCACCGCTGCTCCCATGTGTTGCCGTCCAGACGGCGGCGACCTGGCGACGAGTCCGCCGTTGCATTCAAGCACGCGGTCCAATGGGGTCCTGGATACGGACGACCGCACCGTACCGCCATCCCTGAGATGATGCCGTACCCCGTTACCCCGTTCGCACGGAGACCTCATGTACACGCTCTACTATTCGCCGGGTGCCGCCAGCATGCTGGTGCACTGGGTGCTGCTCGAACTCGGCCAGCCGCACTCCCTGGAACGCGTCGACACCAGCACCGGACAGCAGAAGCGCCCCGAGTACCTGGCGCTCAACCCGAATGGCGTCGTGCCGACCCTGCTGATTGACGGAAAGCCGCACTTCGAGGCCGCGGCCCTGGTGGCGTACCTCGCGGACCGCCATCCGGAGGCGAGCCTGGCTCCCGCGCCGGGGAGCGCGGCGCGCGTGGCCTACTACCAGTGGATGTTCCACCTGGCGAACATGGTGCAGCCGCTGTTCCGGCAGTGGTGGTACCCCCACGAGCCCGCGGGGGAGGCCCATGCCGAAGCCGTGCGCTCCACCGTCGCGGGCCGCATCGAGCGCGCGTGGCAGGTGGTGGATGCGCACCTCGCCGCGAACGGCCCCTTCCTGCTGGGGAAGACGCTCAGCGTCGCGGACTTCTACCTCGTCATGCTGATGCGCTGGTCCCGCGCCATGCCGAAGCCCGCCACGGCGTGGCCGCACCTGGCCGCGGTCGCCACCCACTTGAAGGCGCGGCCTTCGTTCGCGACCCTGTACCAGCGCGAGGGGCTGACGGAGTGGGCCTGAGAGGCTGAGCTGCTCCACGGAGCCGAAGCCCGGGCGTCGGCAGGCCCCGGTGCGTCAGACACGCCGCTCACCGCTTCCGGGGGGCCCCCGCTCCCCGTCCTCGTGGCGTCTCGCCAGCGTGCCGCTTGTACACGCGGCGAAACGCGGCCGCATCGGCGTAGCCCACCCGCGCGGAGACCTCCTCGACCGACTCCCGGGTCGTCTCCAGGAGGTGGGAGGCGTGAGCCACGCGGACTCGCTGCACGAACTCGAGCGGCGTCATGCCCAGGCCGGCCTGGACCCGCCGTGCGAGCGTCCGCGTGGAGGTGGCGGCGGCGCGGGCAAGCTCGTCCAACGTCAGCTGCCGGCCGAGGTTCGCCGCGACGAATCGTTCCACCGCGCGCAGCGCCGGATCCGCGACGCGCAGATGCTCCATCACCATGTACCTTGACTGTGAAACGCGCTCGTCGAGCACGAGGTAGCGAGCCACCAGGTGCGCGAGCGACGGGCTCGCGACGCGAGCGACGATGGCCAACATCAAGTCCGCGTGCGCGAAGGCCGAGCCCGCGGTGAGGACGCCTTCGCTCTCGACGACCATCCGGTCCGCGCGGACGGTGACTTCGGGGAAGCGACGCGCGAACGCTGGCACGAGCCACCAGGTCGTGGTCGCGCTCCGTCCCGCGAGGAGCCCCGCCGCGGCGAGGACGAAGGTCGCCGAGCAGGATGCCGCGACCCTCGCCCCTTTCGCCGCCGCGCGCGCAAGGAGCTCCATGCCGCGCGAGGTGTCGGCGCGGGAGAGCAGGGACTCGATGGCGCGCTCGCTGGCCGCGGAGAGTCCGGGAACCAGCAGCACGTCTCCCGCCTTCACGCTCCGGAGGCTGAGCGTGCCGTCCACGGAGACGGAGCGTCCCGTGCCCGAGCGGACGGGACGGCCGTCGAGCGACACCACGCGCTGACGCAGCGGCTCCGCTCGCCCGGGCCCAGGGCAGAGGCCTGCCTCCACGAGTCGCGCGGCCGTGGCGACCACGTCGAGTCCGACGCCCAGCGGGCCTTCGGCCACTCCCTCCAGGACGACATGGGTGATCACGATGGCAAGACTAGACCGAAGCTTGTCAATCCTGCCACTGGCCTGGACGGTGGGTTTTTCCGCATCGTCCAGGCATGCGAGCTTCCGCCCCTGAGTCCACCGTTGACGACCCGCTCGACGATTTCGAGCGACGGTCCATCACCCTCGATTCGGTCATGCGCCCGGTCTACGTCGCCGGTCGCGGTCCCGCGGTCATCGTCATGGCCGAGATGCCGGGCATCAGCCCTCACGTCGCGCGCTTCGCCCGGTGGGTGCGAGACGCGGGCTTCACGGTCTACATGCCGTCGTTGTTCGGGAGGGATGGGGCCTATCCGCAGGCGGAAGCAGGGCTGGCCGTGATGAAGCGCGCGTGCGTGAGCGCGGAGTTCCGCGCGTTCGCGGCGAACGAATCGAGCCCTGTGACGCAGTGGCTGCGCGCGCTCGCACGCCTCGCGCATGAAGAGTGCGGAGGCCCCGGCGTCGGCGCCATCGGGATGTGTTTCACCGGCAACTTCGCGCTCAGCATGATGCTCGAGCCCGCGGTGCTGGCGCCCGTCCTCTGCCAGCCCTCGCTGCCGCTCGAAACCCCGGGCGCGATTCAAATCGCCCCCGGTGAAGCCGCGGCCGTGAAGGAGCGGCTCGAGCGCGAGGACCTGACGGTGCTCGCGTACCGCTTCGAAGGCGATCGCTACTGCACGGCCCAGCGCTTCGCGGCTTATGCCGAAGCGCTGGGGCCGCGCTTCCTCCCGAAGGTCCTGCCCGCTTCGGCCGCGAACCCCAGGCCCCCACCGTTCTTCGAACGGGTCGTGGGCGGGGCGCACAGCGTCGTGACGGCCCACCTCATCGACGCGGCCGGAGAGCCGACGATCGCGGCGCGCGACGAGATCCTGGCCTTCTTCGCACGGAGGCTTCATCCGGCTTGAGCGCCGGTGGCCTCACCGCGGCCTGGGCCGCTCTGGATTGCAGGCCACCCAGGTCGTCAGGGTTCCTCGCCCGCGGTCACGACACCACCGCGGCAGCGCCGTCCGCGGCCGCGGTCGCGCCCAGGGTACGCATGGCCACCGCGAGCGCGAGCAGCAGCAGCACACTCGCGCAGAAGAAGGCGACGCCCGGCAGATAGAGCGCGGCGCCCGGCGCGGTGAAGTGTGCGAACAGCGTCGTCGCGCACAGCGGCCCCACGATGGCGGCGAGCCCGCCCAGGCTGGTGATGGCCCCCTGCACCGCGCCTTGCTCCTCCGCCGGCACGCGCGCGGAGATGAGCGACTGGGCGACCGGCGTGGCGAGGCTGCCCATCACTCCGAGCACCATACTGGCAAAGAGCATCCAGGGCTGCGCGGAGAGTCCGTGGAGCACGTTGGCGAGCGCGGCCACCCCCAGGGCCGTGTAGAGCGTGCGCCGCTCTCCGAGCCGCCGCACCAGGGGCGCGAGTACCAGGGTCTGCGCCAGCACGTTGAGCACCCCGCTGAATGCCATGGCCAGCCCGTTACCCCGCGCGGACCAGCCGTAGCGCTCGGTGCCGTACAGCACCCAGGTGCTGATGATGAAGTACATGCCGAGCGTGCCAGACGTGAGCGCCAGCACGATGCCGGACACGCCGCGGTGGCGTCGCAGGGCGCCCAGACTGCCGAAGGGGTTCGCCTGGCGCAGCAGCGCCAGGGGCCGGCGCCGCTCGGGCGGGTGGGACT
>NZ_RAWA01000032.1 GCF_003611675.1 Corallococcus sp. CA053C | reverse complement strand
CGCCGGAGGGGGGCGGGGGAAGCCGTGCAGTCTAGTACGCGTACGTGACGACGTCCTCGCGCACCTTGGAGACGATGCCGCCCCAGTTGCCGTTGGCGTAGTGGTTGTACGCCTCGCCGTCGTCACGCAGGGAGACGGTGTGGAAGCTCCACTTCGCCCGGCCGTCGCTGCACGCCGCCGTGCCCGTGTTCAGCGTGCCGCCGCAGAACCAGTCGCCGGGGTTGCAGTAGGACCCGTTGCCGCTGCCGGACACGCCACCCGTGGAGTGGTAGGCCACCGCCTCGTCGTCCTGGCCCGGGAGGATGCCGGAGTACAGCGTGCCCTTGGAGCCGGCGAACATGTAGAACCAAACGTTGCGCGTCGTGTTGTGGTTGAACATGGCGCGCGCCGTCGTGGTGACCAGGTCGCTCACCACCGGATCGCTCACCGCCCAGTCGCCGTGGTCCGCCAGCTCACTGCCGCCGCCCGCGCCGGACGCGATGTCCACCCACTTGATGTTCCAGCCCGTCTGCGTGGAGCCGTCCAGGTTGCCGCACTCGCCGTTCGCGTTGGGCGTGGCGTTCTTCTTCGTGCGTGCGCTGCCGCCGTACAGCGACAGGGCGTAGCCAATCTGCAGGTCACCGGCGCTGTGCGCGGCGATGTAGCACCAGTTGCTGCCCGTGCAGAAGCAGTCCAGCGCGTTGCGGATCCGGTAGTTCTCCGTGCCGATGCGCTGCGAGCCGTTCCAGTTGACCGCCTTCTTGTTCACGCCCGCCGCGGTGCTCGCCGGCCCCCAGTTGCTGAAGTCGTTGTAGTTGCCCGCCTGCGTGTTGCCGCCGTTCTTGCCGTGGATCCACAGGGTGTAGTTCGTCGCGGCGGCTTCGGTGCTCACCAGCAGCGTCACGGCGGCCACGGCCGCACCCATCAGCGTCTTCATCGAGGTGTGTCTCCAAGGGCCTCTCGCGCAGACGAGAGGGCTTTCGCACGGCCCCAGACCGAGCGAGGGGACGACCAGTCTAGAAGCCGATTTCCAAGAAAGCGATAACCCGACAGCCCTGCTGTCATGGGAAGAGCTGACGCACTGCGCCGGCCTGGAGCGTCAACCCAGGGCCTCGACGCCGCCGTCACGCACGAAGCGCTCCAGGCGCCCCAAGGCTTCCGGCAGGTTCGCGCGACCCAGGCCCAGGCGGAAGTGAGCGCCGGGGAAGCCATACACATCACCGGGCAACAGGAGCACACCCTCGCGGGCGATGAGCGCTTCGGTGAAGCGGGCCACGGGGAGTTCCCGCACGAGGCGCGGGAAGGCCACGCTGCCGGCGCGCGGGCGCACCCAGTGGAAGGTGTCCGCGTGGCGGGCGAAGAAGGCGTCCAGCAGCGCGAGGTTCGCGGTGAGCAGGCCCCGGCTGCGCGCCAGCACCTGCTCCTTCGCCTTGAGGGCGATGAGGGCCAACAGCTCGCTGGGGGCGCTGTTGCAGAGCGAGGTGTAGTCCTTGAAGGCGCGGCAGCGGGCCAGCAGGTCCGCGTCCCGGCTCGCGAGCCACCCCACGCGCAGCCCCGCGAGCCCGAACGCCTTGGACATCACGCCCAGGCTCACGCCCCGGGGAAAGCACGACGCGGCGGGCGGCAGCGTGTCCTGCGGGTCGTACTCCAGCAGGCGGTACACCTCGTCGGAGAAGAGCTGGATGCCGCGCGCTTCGCAGAGCGCGCACAGGGCCTGGAAGGTGGCGCGGTCCGGCAGCGCGCCCGTGGGGTTGTGGGGGAAGTTCACCACCACCACGCGCGTGTCGGGGCGCAGCGCGGCCTTCAGCGTGTCCAGGTCCAGCGCCCAGCCCGTGTCTTCACGCAAGGGCAGCAGCGTCACCTCCGCGCCGGTGGCGCGCGCCACCTCGTAGAGGGACTGGTAGCCCGGCCAGGTGACGACGGCGTGCGTGCCGGGGCCCAGTTGGACATTCATCGCCACGAAGAGGGCTTCCTGCGCGCCCGCGAAGGTGAGGATGTCGTCGGGCGTGAGGCCCGGGTACATCCCGGCGATGGCCTCGCGCAGCGCGGGCAGCCCGGGCGTCTCCGTGTAGCCCAGCGTCAGGTTGTCCCAACGCGCGCGGTCCTCCGGCGTCGCGAGCGCCAGCAGGTCCGCCATGCGCCAGCCCTCCACGTCGGAGGCGCACAGCAGGTAGGGCGCGGCGAACTCCCAGCGCGCGAAGTACCGCTCCAGTTCGAAGTCGGGGATGTGCATGACGTCCTTCACGGGAGGGCCGCCTGCCCGCCTGGGGGAAGGGCGAGCCATGGGCCTTTGCCGGACGGCCGAGCGGACGGGCGCGCAGCCGGGAGCCGCCGGTGGGCGATGCATAGCTTCCTGTCGCGACCCGTTGAAGCGCTTTCCCCGCTTTCCCATAGGGAGCCCGCATGGCCTCGACGAAGATCCCCCTCACGCTCCTGGACCCGGATGGCGGCTGGGTGAACGCCCCCGTCCATGTCTCGGAGCTCGATGGACTGCCCATCCTCCTGCACTTCTGGACCATGGACTGCGCCGACTGCGCCGCGCAGTTCGAGGCCGTGAACCAATGGATTGTCGACTACGGGCCGCGCGGCCTGAAGGTCATTGGCGTGGACGTCACCCATTCGGAGACGGAGCTGCGCGACACCAACAAGGTGGAGGGCTTCGCGCGCGAGCACGGCCTGCGCTACCCCATCGCGGTGGATGACGGCTCGATGGCGAAGGCCTACGGCGTGGACAAGCACCCGGCCTTCCTCCTCTTCGGTCCGGAGGGCCGGCTGACCAACCGCGCCACGGGCAAGGACGCGCTGCGCCGCATCCGCGCGCTGCTCAAGGACCTGCCCCAGCAGGGCCCCGCGCTGTCGGGCGAGGTGTCCGACGAAGAGGAAGCCCAGGCCCCGGCCGGGGCGTAGCGCGCGCCCGGGCCGCACCCTTCCACTTCTTCCCTTCTGGAGTCGCACCATGGCTGAACGACGTCACACCGAGCGAAAGGGCCTCTCCCTGGGCACGCTGGCCGCGGGCATGGGGGCCGCGGCCGTGGGCGTGCGACGCATGCTCCGGCCCCGCTTCAGCTTCAAGGACCGCACGGTGGTCATCACCGGCGGCTCACGCGGGCTGGGGCTGGTGATGGCGCGCCTGCTGTTGCAGGAGGGCGCGCGGGTGGCCATCTGCGGCCGCGACGGCGAATCGCTGGAGCGCGCCCGCGTGGAGCTGGAGCGCGGCGGAGGCGAGGTGCTGGCCCACCGCTGCGACGTGCGCGACCAGGTGCAGGTGGAGGCGATGGTGGGCGCGGTGCACGCGCACTGGGGCGCGGTGGACGTGCTCATCAACAACGCGGGCATCATCATGGTGGGCCCCCTGGAGTCCATGACGCTGGAGGACTTCGAGGAGGCCATCGACGTGCACCTGTGGGGGCCTCTGTACACGACGCTCGCGGTGGTGCCGGAGATGAAGCGGCGCGGCGAGGGCCGCATCGTCAACATCTCCTCCATTGGCGGCAAGGTGAGCGTGCCGCACCTGGTGCCGTACTCCGCCAGCAAGTTCGCGCTGGTGGGGCTGTCGGACGGGCTGCGCACGGAGCTGGCCCAGGACGGCATCCGCGTGACGACGGCGTGCCCGGGCCTGATGCGCACGGGCAGCCCGCGCAACGCCTTCTTCAAGGGCAACCACGAGAAGGAGTACGCGTGGTTCCACGTCAGCGATTCGACGATGGGCCTGTCGATGAGCGCCGAGCGCGCGGCGGGGAAGATTCTCGATGCGTGCCGGAGGGGTGACGCGGAGGCCCTGGTGGGCCTGCCCACGAAGCTCGCCACCGCGGGCCGGGCCCTGGCGCCCAACCTCACCGCGCTCCTGCTGGAGTCCTTCAACCGCTTGCTGCCCCAGGACAGCGACACGGACCGTCACAAGGGCAGCGAGAGCGAGACGCCCATCACGCGCTCGTGGCTCACGGAGATGAGCCGCCGCGCGGCGGAGCGCAACAACGAGAACGAGGTGTCCCTGCACTGAAGAAGGCCGGGACACCCGCGGCGCGCGACTACGCCTTGCCGTCCATCTCCGCGAGCTCCATGCGCCAGTGGCCGCGGTGCTCGTAGGCCTGCGCGAGCTGGTCGTTGAGGGCCGCGAGCATCTTCACGTTCCCGTCCTGCTCGTAGCCCTTCAAGGCCTCCGCGCAGGCGGGCACGCGCTGGAGGAACGTCTTCAGCGCGTCCAGGCTCAATTCCTTCACATACATCCCGTACCCCAGCTTCTCCAGGTACAGGGCATTGAGGACCTGTTCGAACTGGCCGCCCACGGGGATGCTCAAGAGCGGCTTGTGCAGGTAGACGGCCTCGCTCATCAGCGTGAAGCCGCCGCCGGCCACCACCGCGCGCGCGGTGCGCAGGTCGTCGATGAAGCCTGCCTCGCTGAAGGGCCGGTAGGTGAGGTTGCCCTCCACCACGTCCTCCTTGAGGTCGCGGCGCAGGCCGTAGACGCGGCACGGGACGCCGGACTGCTTGAGGATTTCGGGCAGGTGCGTGTTCGTCGTCGCCGTCTGGTAGACGAGCAGGTGCTCGCCCGGCTCCGACTTCGCCGCGATGATCTCCGGCCGGAGGATGGACGGCGCCAGCGTGGTGCGGCGCTTGCGCAGGGGCGGGTAGAAGAACGTCGTGGCCAGGTAGTGGAAGGCGCCGGGCAGCTTCGCCTTCACGATGGCGCGCGAGGCCTCGAAGCTCTCCTCGTGGCCGGCCAGCATGGCGGGGTCGTGCTGGCAGCGGTTGATGACCTGCATGTTGTCCACGCTGATGACGGGCAGCCGGTGGTTCTTCGCGAACAGGTAGCTGAACGTCTCGAAGTCGCTCACCACCACGTCCGGCTTGAAGCCCTCCACCAGGTCGAAGTACTGGCGCACGTTCTGCGGCCAGCCCTTCACGGCGCCCTGCAGGTTCTGCAGCACCGTCTGCCACTTCTTCACCGAGTTCCCCTCGTACGCGATGGTCAGGCCCCAGATGCCGTGCACGTTCTGGAAGCGCTGGGACAGGTAGCTCTGCGCCCGCCCTGACACCACGATGTGGACCTCGTGCTCCTTCGTCAGCGCCTCGAGCAGCACGCGCGAGCGCGTGGCATGGCCCATCCCTTCGCCGACGACCCCGTACAGGATTCGCATGGTCCGGAAGCATACGCTGTGGACGCCCTCCACCGCCCCGTTTGGCCCGCGTCGGTGCTACGCCTCGCGTCCATGTCCTCCCTCCCCTCCTCCCGGGGTGCCGCCCTGCTGCGCGCCGCGTCGCTCGGCCTGGTCGCCGGCCTGCTCCTGGGCGGGCTGGCCCTGCTGGCCCTGGGCGTGAAGGGCGTCTTCGTCCCCGCGGACTGCGCCGGCCTGTCCCCTCCCGAATGCCAGCTCAACCGGGAGACCGACCGCGACCTCGGCCGGGTCCAGACGCTCTCCGGCGGAGCGCTCGTCGCCCTGGGCTCCGCCCTCTTCGCCCTCACCCGCCCCCGTCCCCCAGATGCGCCCGAGCCCTGAACCCGGCGCACAAGCAGGCACAGACAATCCCCGTAGTGCTACTAATTACTACTGGCCCGGCCATTAGGTTTGAGGGTAGGAGACGGCCTTATGCAGCTCGAATCATTGAAGATGTTCTGTGACGTGGTGGAGACCGGCTCGTTCTCTCGCGCCGCGCAGCTCAACCATGTGACCCAGTCGGCGGTGAGCCAGCAGATCCGCGCGCTGGAGAACCGCTATGAGCAGAAGTTGCTCTCACGCAGCGCGCGGCAGGTGACGCCGACGCCCGCGGGCGAGCGCCTGTTCCGGGGCTGCAAGGAAATCCTCGCGCGCTTCGCGGAGGTGGAGCAGGAGATCCGCGAGCAGGCCACGGAGGTCCAGGGCGCCACCACGGTGTCCACCATCTACTCGGTGGGCCTGCACGAGCTGAACGCCGTGCAGAAGCAGCTCTTGAAGACGCACCCCAAGGTCAACATGCGCCTGAACTACCGGCGCAATGATCAGGTCTACGACGACGTGATTCTGGGCGCGGCGGAGATTGGCATCGTGGCCTACCCGCAGCCGCGCGCGGGCGTGGACATCCTGCCGTTCCGCGACGACAAGCTCGCCGTGGTGTGCGCGCCCAACCATCCGTTCGCCACCAAGGCGAAGGTGAGCGTCACCGCGCTGTCGGGCGTGCCCTTCATCGCCTTCGACCGCGAGGCCCCCACGCGCAAGGCGTTGGACCGCCTGTTCCGCGAGAAGAACATCGACATCAATCCGGTGATGGAGATGGACAACGTGGAGACCATCAAGCGCGCGGTGGAGATGGGCCTGGGCGTGGCCATCCTCCCGCTCGCCACGGCCCACGCGGAGATCAAGGCGGGCACGCTGGTGGCGAAGCCCTTCGCCGAAGGGCCCGTGTCGCGCCCCATCGGCCTGCTCATCCGCAAGGGCAAGTACCTGGACCGCGCGTCCGCCGCCGTGCTGGAGGCCTTCAAGCAGGCCGCCCTGATTCCGCACGACGACTGACGCATCACCGCACCACGAACAGCAACCCCGGCGCGCGCTCAGTACATCTTGCGCAGCCGGGCGGCGAAGAAGCCGTCGTAGCCCTCTGGACCCGGCAGCGTGCGCAGATACGCCTGGGCGAGCGGCAGCTTGAGGCCCGGCAGCACCGGCGGCTCCGCGGTCCACTCCGGGTGGCTGCGCAGGAACATCTCCACCTGGTCCTGTCCCTCCTGCGGCTCCGGCGTGCACACCGCGTACACGAGCAGGCCCCCGGACGGCACCGCTTCCTGGCAGTTCTCCAGGATGCGCCGCTGGAGCGTGGCCAGCCGCGACACGTCCTCCTCCTTGCGGCGGTAGCGCAGCTCCGGGTGCCGGCGCAGCGTGCCCAGCCCCGTGCAGGGCGCGTCCACCACCACCGCGTGGAACTCGCCCCAGGCTTCCGGGAACGGCTCCGACGCGTCGTGCGCGAACGCCTTCAGGCGGCCGGACAGCCCCAGCCGCTGGGCCTCCGCTTCAATCTTCCGCAGCTTGTTGGCGTGCAGGTCCACCGCCACCACGTCGTGCGTCTCCGCTTGGTGACAGGCCTTGCCGCCCGGCGCCGCGCACGCGTCCAGCACGCGCGCGGACTCCGGGATGTGGCCGTAGACACCGACGAGCTGCGCGGCCTCGTCCTGCACCTGCCACAGCCCTTCGGAATAGCCGTACAGGTCCTCCACCCGGCCCACGGGCGGCAGGATGATGCCCACGGGCGAGGACTCCGTGGGGCGCGCGTCCACGCCCACTTCCTTCAACTGGGCGAGCAGCGCGTCGCGCGTCACCTTGGACGTGTTGGCGCGCACCACCACCGCGGGCGGCAGGTTGTTGGCCACCAGCATGGCTTCGGCGCGCTCGCGGCCGAACTGGCGGATCCACCGCTCCACCAGCCAGCGCGGGTGGCTTTCGCGAATGGACAGGTACTCCACCGGGTCCTTCTGCGAGGGCAGCGGCGCGGACGGCAGCTCCGACAGCTTGCGCAGGATGGCGTTGGTGAAGCCCGCCGCGCGCGCGAGCCCCACGTCCTTCAGGGCCTGCACGGTCTCCGCCACGGCGGCGCGGGCGGGCACGCGGGTGTGGAAGAGCTGGTAGGCGCCCACGCGCAGCGCGGCCAGCACCTTGTCCTCCAGCGCATCCAGCTTGCGGTCCGCGAAGCGGGTGATGGCGTAGTCCAGCGCCATCTGCCGCCGGGTGGCGCCGTACGCCAGCTCCGTGACGAGCGACGCGTCGCGTGGGTCCTTGGGCGGGTGTTCGGAGAGCGCCGTGTCCAGCACGACGTTGAGGTAGGCGTCCGTGGCGCGCACGCGCGCGAGGATGTTGATGGCGAGGGTGCGGGCGTTCATCCTTCTTCCAGCCGGGTCATCAGATGCACCAGTTGCTCGTCCGTCATCCGCGTCGCGGGCAGATGGGACAGGGTGAGGCTCTGGAGGCTGTCCTCCAAGAGCTCGCGGTGGCCACTCTCCGCGGGTTCGCCACGCTGGACCTGCTGATACTTCGCGCGTGCCCAGGTGGCCAGCTCCGCTTCACTCATCCGTCCCGCCAGGCGGTCGGCGATCTTCTGGCGCACGAGCGCGCGCGTGAGCAGGTCCGACGCGGGGGTGGCCCCCGCCTTCGCCGCGCGCCCCAGCGTCTTGCCCGTCCGGCCCTCCGACTTCGCGTCGGACGACGAGGACGTCTTGCGGCCCAACGTCTTCAGCGGCCCTCCCGCCTCCGCCGTGCGCGCCAGCGAGCGCGCGGGCGCCGCCAGCCGCGTCAGGTCCGTCGCGCCACCCTTGAGCGGGTGCACGCGGCCCACCAGCTTGGGCGTGGGCCGGGGCGCGGCCTCCGTCGGCTCCGGCTCCGAACCGGCGCCCTTGCCCTTGCGGCGGCCCAGGGTCTTCACCGGCCCGGGGATGGCGGGGTGGAAGATGCCGCTGGAGAACGTCTCCAGCGCCTGGAGGTAGGGCTCGAAGCCGTGCAGCCCCAGCACCTGCATCGCGCACGCCTCGGCCACCACGGACTCGCGGGCGGGCGGCTTGAGCAGCACCTCGATGGCGGGCAGCCCCACCGCCTCCAGCGCCTCCTTCAGCGCGTAGGACGTGAAGAGGCCCGCCGGGTTGATGAGGATGCCCTCCACGTTCTTGCGCTCGGCGTGCAGCGTGTCGATGAGCACGCCCTCGTGGTTGGACTGGACGATCTTCAGCTCCAGGCCCAGCGCCTTCGCCTTCGCGCGCAGCGCGGCGTCCAGGTCCGACAGGCGTCCCCCGGCCGCGTCCTCGCGCTCGCCCAGCAGGTTGAGGTTCGGACCGTGCAACACCAGCAGCTTCATGCCCATCGACAAGACTCCCAGGCCTTCCAAGACCGCACGACGCGAAGATTCCACATGGCGCTCGGGGGCGCGCTCATGACGTGAACGGCTGACTGCCCGGCTGCAATTTGTGGCCGGAGAGGAAGTCCGCCGCGCGCATCACCCGCTTGCCCTCCGGCTGGACGTCCAGGAGGACGAGCGAGCCCTCGCCGCACGCCACCTCCAGGCCCTCTGGCCCCGCGGACAACACCGTGCCGGGCGCGCCCTTTCCCGCGGCGGGCCGCATGCGGTGCACCTTGAAGACCTTGCCTCCCAGCAACGTGTACGCGCCGGGCCATGGCGTGAAGGCGCGCAGCCGCCGGTCCAGCTCCACCGCGGATTTCGTGAAGTCCAGCTTCGCGTTCTCCTTGTCGATGATGGGCGCCAGCACCATGCCCTCGGACGGCTGGGGCGTGGGCGCCAGCTCCCCGCGCAGGTAGCGCGGCAGGGATTCCCGCAGGAGATCGCCGCCCAGCGCGGCCAGCTTCGGGTGCAGCGTGGCGCTCGTCTCGTCCGGGGCGATGGGCAGCCGCTTCATCGCCAGCATGGGGCCGGTGTCCAGGCCCTCGTCCATCACCATCAGCGTCACGCCCGTCTCCGCGTCGCCGTGCGCGATGGCCCACTGGATGGGCGCGGCGCCCCGGAAGCGCGGCAGCAGCGACGCGTGCACGTTGACGCAGCCCTTCACCGGCAGGGCCAGCAGGTCCTTGGGGAGAATCTTGCCGTAGGCCGTCACCACGCAGACGTCGGGCGCGTACTGGCGCAGCTCTTCTGAAAAGGGCGGCGTGCGCAGCTTCTGCGGCTGGAGCACGGGGATGCCCTTCTCCAGCGCGCGCTCCTTCACGGGCGGCGCGGCGAGGGCGTTGCCCCGGCCCTTGGGCTTGTCCGGCTGGGTGACGACGGCCACGACGTCACCCACGTCGAAGCAGGCCTCGAGCGACGCCACGGCGAACTCGGGCGTGCCCATGAAGACGATGCGGGGTCGGCTCATTGTGAGGGGAGTCCCTTGGGGAAGAGGAAGGGCGGCCTTCAGGCCACGGACTTGAAGGCACCGGACGGCGCGGACGCATCCACCGCCTGGCGCTTGCGCGCGCGCAGGGCCTCCAGCGTGGACAGGGCCTCGCGCACCTCGGGCGTGGTGCCCAGGGGCTTGAGCACCTGGAGCGCCTGCTCCAGCGCCAGGGCCTCGTCGGCCTCGCGCTGACGGATGCGGTCCACCGCCTCGCTGAAGCGCCCGAAAAAGGCCCTCAATTCGTCCTTGCGCCGCAGGGGGCGCAGGCGTGGATAGCGGCCGGCCGCGAGCGCCGCGACGTACAGGCTCATCACGTGGACGGGGCCCGCCACACGGTGCGTGAACAGCAACCCGAACAGGCCGAGCGCGATGCCCATGCCCACGGTGCCCGCGCCGGTGAGCCACCAGAGGGATTCGGTGCCTGACAGTCCGCCCTCCTCCGCCATCCCCTGGACCTGGAGTGCGAGCACACCGAACAGAAGCATGCTTCCCGCTCCCATCCCCGTCAGCAGCAGGATGTATTTGAGCTGGAACTCACGGTCGAGCAGGTAGGTCCGGCGCAGGAGGTTCGGACGCGACGCGTTACGACTGTCTTCGGCGAGGGCCATGTCGTTGACCAGCGTACCCCAGGAGTCGGTAGAGGTTTGCGTCCTTTGACGTGTCGGAACTACACCCGACAGCACGCGCTGACTTTTGGACGCAAAGGAGCCCCATGTCCCGCTCACTCGTCGCCCTGTCCCTCGCGGTGTCCTGCCTCACGCTTGGAGGCTGCAAGAAGGAGGACCCCACCTCGCCGGAGTACTGGCAGTCCAGCATGGAGGGGGCGAAGCGGCCGGATGACCGGGTGCGAGTGATTGAGTCGCTCCGCACGTCGGGCAACGTCAACGAACAGTTCCTGCCCATGCTCCACGCGAAGCTGTCGTCGGAGCGCAAGCCGGAGGTGAAGGCGGCGGTGGCGCGGACGCTGGGGGATTTGCACCACCCGTCCTCGCTGGAGCCGCTGACGGCCGCGTTGGATCCGTCCGCGAGCGACGCGTCCGAGCAGCAGGTGAACAAGGCGGTGGTGACGGCGCTGGGCAAGATTGGCGACGCGCGCGCGGTGCCGTCGCTGGTGCCGCTGTTGCGCAGCAAGGACAACTACACGCGCATCGAGGCCGTCCAGGTGCTGGGCGCGCTGAAGGCGAAGTCCGCGGTGGAGCCGCTCATCGCGATGGCCACCGACGAGGCAGCGGAGCCCTTCCTCAACAAGAAGGCCATTGAAGCGCTGGGGCAGATTGGCGACCCGCGCGCCATCCCCGCCCTGCTGCGCACGCTGACGAAGGAGCGCCGGGGCGTATCCTTCTACGTGGAGAGCAGCTTCGCGCTGTACCAGCTGGGCACGCCCGCCGCGGACGCGCTGCTGCCGGCGCTGGAGGGCAAGGACCCGGAGCTGCTGTCGTGGGCCAAGGCCCAGGGCGTCAACCCGGCCAGCTACCCGATGAAGGCCGCGCAGGTGCTGGGCGACCTCCGGGAGAAGCGCGCGGTGCCGTCGCTGGTGAAGCAGCTGTCGTTCACGCATTCGGATCCGCAGATTCAAGCGCTGGTGCGCATGCAGGCGGCGGACGCGCTGGGGCGGATGCGCGCCCCGGAGGCGGTGAAGCCGCTCAGCGCGCTCGTGGCCGAGCCGGACCCCACCGTGCGCGACGTCTACGTGCGCGCGCTGGTGATGGTGGGCAGCCGCGACGCGCTCCCCGCGCTGGAGAAGGCGGCGGGCAGCCCGGACTGGTACGCGCGCGAGGTGGCGCTCAAGGGCATCGCGCTGCTGGGGGATGCGCGGGAGCAGCCGGTGCTCGCGAAGCTCGCGGCCGCGGAGCCCGCGCGCACCGCGTCCGATTGCAAGGTGACGGGTGAGGAGGGCTGCGAGGACGCGGCGGCGCTGGGCAAGAAGCGCGCGGACCTGGTGCTGGGCCACGGCGCGGTGCTGGAGGCGGCGCAGGCGTGCGCGGGCAACGCGGGCTGCTGGTCGCAGCGGCTGCCCAAGGCGGACCCGGTGATGCTGGAGCGCGCGGCGCTGGAGCTGGGGCGCTCGGGCGCCGTGGACCAGGGGCCCACGCTGGCCACGCGGCTCACGGAGAAGAACACCGAGGCGCGCGCCACGGTCATCCAGGCAGTGGACTGGCTCACGGACGAGCCCGCCGCGGCGAAGAAGGTGCGCGAGGCGTCCCTGCCCGCGCTGCGCAAGCAGCTGGAGGACGAGAAGGGCAACTCCCACTTCGTGCGCGTCAACGAGGACCTGCGCCGGCTGCTGGTCAAGCTGGAACGGACCTGACGCCATCCTCTGACGCGCGCAGGGCGGGCGGCATGCGCTCCACCGCGTGGTGGAGCACGCCCAGCTGGCGCACCAGCCGTGACACCTGGGTGCGCGCCAGCGCGTCGGTGCCTTCCACCGGGGGCACCTCGCGCCGGAGGCCCCCGGGCACGCGGCGCGCCACCAGCGCCTGGGACAACTCCTCCAGCGCGTCCGACGCGTAGCGCACCACCGGGCCCAGGTCCGACGTCGGGTGCCACGCGCGGCTCGCCGCCAGCGCCGTCACCGCCGCGGTGAAGCGCCGCGCGAAGGTGATGAGCGCCATGCCCGGCTCCAGCTCCTTCGCGGGCCCCTTCCATTCACTGAGCAGCCGCTGGAAGGACGCCTCCGCGGACAGCAGCGCCACGCCCACCTTGCGCCGCGCCTCGCGCAAGTCGGACTCCGTGGGCACCGGCGTCCGCGCCACCTCCCGCAGGTAGTCCCGATCCGCCCGCAGCACGGAGGCCACCTCCTCCGGGAAGCGCGCGTGTTCAGGGCTGGGCCACAACAGCCGCATGCCCACCAGCGCCAGCGCGCCGCCCAGCAGCGTGTTGAGGATGCGCACGCCCGCGAGCTGCCAGTCCCCCGACTGGATTTCGGCGAGCAGCACCAGCGCCGGCGCGAGCAGCACCTGGAAGACGGTGAAGTTGAGGGGCCGCACGCTCACCGACACGCAGACGAGCACCACGATGGCCGCGAGCATCATCCACTTCGCGGGCAGCACGTGCACGAGCCCCATGGCCAGCACGCTGCCCACCAGCGTCCCCGCCACGCGTTGCAGCCCCTTCTCCGCCGTGAGGCCCGCGTAGGGTTGCAGCACGACGATGACGGTGATGGTCACCCAGTACCCGTGATTGAGCCCCAGGCCCTCCGCCACCGCCGTCGCCACCGTGGCGGTGATGCCCAGCCGCAGCGCGTGCCGGAAGATGACGGACTGGGGCGTCAGGTGGTCGCCCAGCACCGCCCACCAGGCGCGCTCATGGCCGGGAGCCGGGGCGAAGGGCTGCGTGTCGCGCTCGGGCAGGGGCGTGCGCTCCTCCAGCCGCGAAGCCACGTCCAGCGCCACCGCGCTGTACTCGCGCAGCCGTCCCAACAGGCCCGCGACGTGCGCGTACTGCGAGCGCGCCGGCTCCGGCCATCCGCCGTCGGCGGCGAGCAAACGCGTCACTCCTTCCGCGTCCCACGCGCTCGGCCCCGGCACCGAGCCCCGCGCCAGCGCGCCCACCACGCCCCGGAGGTCCACCGCCAGCGACCGCAGCGCGCGCTGCGCCTCCGTGCGGGCCGTGCGACAGGCCCCTTCACGCGGGGCTTCGTCCAGCGCCTCCGCCATCGCGGTGAGCAGCAGCGACAGCGCGTCCGCGTCCTCCAGCAACACCAGCAGGTGTTCGCCCCGGCCACTCTCCTCCTGGCGTCCCTGCCGCGTGGCGCCCAGCGTGGCGCGCGCCGTCTCCAGGGACTGCCGCATGCGCGCGGCCCGCTGCACCGCCTCCCACGTCCCCACGCGCGAGGGCCCTTCCAACGGCCAGCCCGCCACCGCCTCCGCGACGTTCGCCAGCTCCTCGTAGCAGGTGGCGATGGCGAGCCGCGCCGGGCGGTAGGGCCTCAGCGGCCAGAGCACCAGCCCCAGGAACATGGACCACAGGCCGCCCGCCACGAAGTACGCGGCCTGCATCAGCGCGGCCCCCGGCCCGTGCGACGGCAGCGCCAGCGACACCACGAAGAGGTTCGCCAGCAGCATCCCCAGGATGCCCGGTGTGTCGCCGAAGCTGCGCGCGAAGCCGCACGCCGTCACCCAGCAGAGCGTCAGCGCCACATCCACCCAGAAGGGGCTGGGCAGCGCGATGATCAACCCCACCACCGCGCCCAGCACCGTCATCGCGCCCATCGCGTGCGCGCGTGTGCGGTACGGCCCGCCCTTGTCCACCAGCGCCACGAAGAGCCCGGCCATCCCCGCCCAGGACGCCTGCGGCAGTTGCAGGAGCGCGGACACCGCCAGCGGGACGCCCAACGCCAGCCCCGTGCGCAGCCCCGCCGCCACCGCGGGCCGGCCCGGCTGGAAGCGGAAGAGGCCGGCGACGTGCCGGGGCAGGTGTCCCCGGGCGGAAGCCCCGCGCGGCGCCACCCAGCCTTCCGTCCCTGGCTCGCCTCCGTCCCCACGCATCCCACGTCCTTTCGTCAGGGGGCCCCTCACGAAAGGTGGGGTGCGCGGGCGCCGGAGACCGCCCCTGCCCGCCTGCATGCCTCCACGGCGGGCTCCAGCGACGGGCAGTGGGTGGACGACCGGTGCGGGAGGGCTCGAAAATGCTTCGAAATACAACCCGTGAGAGCCACCTACCTACCGGTTGGAATGTTCTTTGCGGGAAATGTGGGATGGCAACTTCATCAATTAAATCATGGGCTTGAGCCACAAATCGCCCTGTCGGATTCCCACGCACACGCAACCTTCGGGCGGCTGACCCGAGAATCAATTTGTTCGTCCCACTCCCCCGACCGAGACCTCCACCATGGCTCTTCGCACCGACCTCTCGAAGCCCGCCGTCATCCCCTCCCAGCGCACCGACGCGAAGCCCGCGAACACGGTGGCGAAGCCCACGGGCCCGGTGGGCATGAGCACCCAGTCCAGCTTCAGCGCGGGCGCGCCGAGCAAGGCGAAGGCGACCGTCGCGCTGAACGGCGTGGGCACGAAGGTGACGCCGGGTCCGGTGGACCTGAGCAGCCCCCAGGCGCAGCAGGCCGTGCAGCAGACGGTGGCGTACGTGAACCAGAAGAACCCGCAGCTGACCGGCATCACCGGCGGCACGTCGTTCTCGCCGCGCTCGGTGGAGCGGGATCAGCTGGGCATGACGCACGTGCGCATGGACCGCATGCACGAAGGCGTGAAGGTCTCCGGCGAGCAGGTCATCGGCCACCTGGACGCGAAGGGGCAGTTCGACAGCCTGACGGGCGACGTGTCCACCATCCCCGTGGGCCTGGGCAAGTCGCCCACGAAGCTCTCCGCGAAGGACGCGCTCGCGGTGGCGCAGAAGGACTTCAACGGCGGCACGACGCGCCCGCCCACCGTGGAGCGTGAAATCGTGAAGGGCCGCGACGGCCAGTACCGCGCGGCGTACCACGTGACGTTGACGGACACGTCCGTGACGGGCGGCAAGCAGCCCCGGTCGATGAACTACTTCATCGACGCGAACACCGGCGCGTCCATCAAGCAGTTCAACACCATCAGCCACTTCGACCGTCCGGGCGTCACCCGCGCGGGCGGCGCGGCGACCCCGTCGAAGACGCCCAGCACCACGCCCACGACGGGCGACAAGGGCCGCGCCACGGGCGTCGCGGACGACACGACGATGTACAGCGGCAAGGTGGACATCACCACGACGAAGAACAAGGACGGCACGTTCTCCCTGGAGGACAAGACGCGCGGCAAGGGCATCGTGACCTACGACGCGAAGAACGCGACGGAGGCGTCCGGCACCACGGGCTTCACCGACAAGAACGACGTCTGGGGTGAGAAGGGCGACCCGACGCGCGCCGCCACCGCCGTGGACGCGCACTACGGCGCGGAGATGACGTACGACTTCTACAAGGACATCCTCGGCCGCGACTCCATCGACGGCAAGGGTGAGAAGCTCGTCTCCTACGTGCACACCGACGTGAACCTGGTGAACGCGTTCTGGGACGGCTCGAAGATGCAGTACGGCGACGGCGACGGGAAGGACTCCGGCCCGCTCACCACGCTGGACATCGCGGGCCATGAAATCAGCCACGGCCTCACCGAGCGCACCGCGGGCCTGGAGTACGAGGGCGAGTCCGGCGGCCTCAACGAGTCCTTCAGCGACATCATGGGGACGGGCGTGGAGTGGTACGCCAGCCAGAAGAACAGCGGGGTGAAGTTCGACTGGTCCGTGGGCGAGGACGCGTGGACGCCCAAGAACGGCGACAACACGGACGCCCTCCGCTACATGAACGACCCGACGTCGGACGGCTACTCCGTCGACAACTACAAGAACTACCCGAAGCAGACGGAGGTGCACGGCTCCAGCGGCATCGCCAACAACGCCTTCTACCTGCTGACCGAGGGCGGCAAGAACAAGACGTCCGGCCTGGAGGTGAAGGACGGCATCGGCATGGAGAAGAGCCTGAAGATCTTCGGCCGCGCCCTCACCACGTACATGACGCCGCAGACGAACTTCTCCCAGGCCCGCGCGGCCACGGTGAAGGCCGCCACGGACCTGTACGGCAAGGACTCCACCGAAGTGAAGAAGGTGCAGGACGCCTGGACCGCCGTGGGCGTGAAGTAGTCACACCACGAGCACCGCGCTCGCCGTAACCAGGGCGAGCGCGGCTGCTCCGGGCGTCACGTCACCGGGAACGGATTGCGCTCGTTGAACTGCCGCTGGTGGAAGTACGGGTAGGGCCAGGGCACGTTGCTCGCGGCATCCAGCGTGGCCACCTGCGCGGGCGTGAGGTTCCAGCCGATGGCGCCCAGGTTCTGGCGCAGCTGCTCCTCCGTGCGCGCGCCGATGATGACGTTGGCCACGGTGGGCCGCTGGAGCACCCAGTTGAGCGCGACCTGCGGCACCGTCTTGCCCGTCTCCTGGGCGACGACGTCGAGCGCGTCCACGACCTTGTACAGGTACTCCTCCGGCACCTGCGGGCCGCCGCTCGCGGTGGCCGGGTTGTTGAGGCGGCTCGTCTCCGGACGCGGCTGGCCCCGGCGCAGCTTGCCGGTCAGCCGGCCCCAGCCCAGCGGGCTCCACACCACCGCGCCCACCTTCTGGTCCTGCGCGAGCGGCATCAGCTCCCACTCGTAGTCGCGGCCGACGAGCGAGTAGTACGCCTGGTGCGCCACGTAGCGCGCCAGGTTGTAGCGCTCCGACACCGCGAGCGACTTCATCAGGTGCCAGCCGGAGAAGTTGGAGCAGCCGATGTAGCGGATCTTCCCCGCGCGCACGAGGTCGTCCAGCGTGTTGAGCACCTCCTCCACCGGCGTCACCGCGTCGAAGGCATGAAGCTGGAACAGGTCGATGTAGTCCGTCTTCAGCCGGCGCAGGGCGGTCTCCACCGCGCGCGTGAGGTGGAAGCGCGAGGAGCCCACGTCATTGGGACCGGTGCCCATGCGGAACGTCGCCTTGGTGGAGATGATGGCCTGGTCGCGCCGCCCCTCCAGCGCCTTGCCGAGGATCTCCTCCGCGAGCCCGGCGGAGTAGCCGTCCGCGGAGTCGAACATGTTCACGCCCGCCTCCATCGCGATGTCCACCAGCCGCGTGGCCTCCTTCACGTCGCTGGAGCCGAAGCCCTTGAAGAACTCGCCCGAGCCGCCGAACGTGCCCGTGCCCAGGCTGAGGACGGGGACCTTGAATCCAGAACCACCGAGCTGCCGGTACTCCATGACATTCACCTCGTGACGGACGCGGAAACAGGCGGCCCACGTAACGAGGGGTGGCGCGACGCGCAACCGGGATTGCGCCCAGCGTCGACTGCGCGTCGTGCTTGATGCGGCCGGAGCGCGCGCCCAATATGCGCCCGCCTCCAGGCCCCCCAAGCTTCGGGCGGGGAGGCAGGGGTCCACCACGTGAGCACGTCAGCGCCGCCGTCATCGGGCCGTCCCGCGGGAGGCTTGGCCGCCGTCCTGCGGGCCCTGCGCTACCTGCGCCGCTACCGCCTGGAAGCAGGGGGCGCCCTGCTGTCGCTGCTGCTGGTATCGGTGGCGAACCTGGGCGCGCCGCAGATGATCCGCATCGCCATCGACCAGGGGCTCGCGCGCGGGGAGCGCCGCCCGGTGCTGCTGGCGGTGGGGGGCCTCGTCGCCATCGCGCTGGGGCGGGGGTTGTTCAACTTCCTCCAGGGCTACCTGGCCGAGCGCGCGTCGCAGGGCGTGGCGTTCGATTTGCGCGACGCGCTCTTCGCGCGCATCCAGCGGCTCTCCTTCAGCTACTACGACCAGGCTCAGACGGGGCAATTGCTCACGCGGCTCACCAGCGACGTGGAGGCGGTGCGCACCTTCGTGGGCAGCGGCGTGGTGCAGTTCGCGGCGGCGGCGGCGATGCTCGTGGGCTGCACGGGCCTGCTGCTGTGGTTGGATCCGGTGCTGGCCCTGGCGGCGCTCGCGTCCGTGTTCCCCATCCTCTTCGTGCTGCGCTCGTTCGTGACGAAGATGCGGCCCCTGTTCGGCCAGCTCCAGGCACTGCTGGGCACGCTCAACACCACGCTCCAGGAGGACCTGCGCGGGCTGCGCGTGGTGCGCTCCTTCTCCGGCGAGGCGCGGGAGGTGGAGCGCTACGGCCGGACGAACGACCAGCTCCACTCGCAGAACCTGCGGCTGGTGGACGCGCTGTCCAACAACTTCCCCTTCGTCAGCTTCTTCGCCAACCTGGGCACGTTGATGGTGGTGGGCGTGGGCGGCTGGCGCATCTTCCACCAGCAGCTCTCGCTGGGGGAGCTGGTGGCCTTCAACAGCTACCTGGCCTTCCTGTTGATGCCGCTGATGACGCTGGGCTTCCTCGCGGCCAGCCTGTCGCGGGCGAGCGCGTCCGCGCTGCGCGTCTTTGAATTGCTCGACACCGCGGTGGAGGTGACGGACCGCCCGGGCGCCGTGCCGCTGCCGCCCTTGCAGGGCCGCATCGAATTGCGCGACGTGCGCTTCCGCTACGCGGGCGGCGAGCGGGAGATTCTGCGCGGCGTGAGCGTGACGCTGGAGCCCGGGCAGTTGGTGGCGGTGCTGGGCACCACGGGCTCCGGCAAGAGCACGCTCATCAACCTGCTGCCGCGCTTCTACGACGTCACCGGGGGCGCGGTGCTGGTGGACGGACACGACGTGCGGGACGTGACGCTCGCCAGCCTGCGCTCGCAGATGGGCGTCGTGTTGCAGGACGCGCTGCTGTTCTCCGGCACGGTGCGCGACAACATCGCCTACGGCCACCCGGACGCGACCCAGGCGCAGGTGGAGGCGGCGGCGGAGGCGGCGCAGGCGGCGGAGTTCATCCGCGAGCTGCCGCAGGGCTACGACACGGTGGTGGGTGAGCGCGGCGTGGGGCTGTCGGGCGGACAGCGGCAGCGGCTGGCCATCGCTCGGGCGCTGCTCACCGATCCGCGCCTGCTCATCCTGGACGACAGCACGTCGGCGGTGGACGCGCGGACGGAGACGGCCATCCAGGGCGCGCTGGACACGCTGATGCGGGACAAGCGCAGGACGGCGCTCGTCATCGCCCAGCGGATCAGCACCGTGCGCGACGCGGACCTCATCCTCGTGCTGGACGAGGGGCGCATCGCCGCGCAGGGCCGGCACGAAGAGCTGCAGGCCACGAGCGAGCTGTACAACGACATCCTCGGGTCGCAGCTCCAACCCGCGCACCAGGAGGGAGCAGCATGAGGCGGCCAGGAGACATCGAGTCGCTAGCGGCGCTGGAGGCCGGGCGGGCGGTGCGGCGCGGCAAGGTGCTGCGGCGGCTGGTGGGCGAGCTGCGCCCGCATGCGCGCATGTTGGGGGTGGCGCTGGGGTTCATCCTGGTAGGCGCGCTGTGCCAGGCGGCGGGGCCGTACCTGGTGAGCCGGGCCATCGACCACGACATCGGCTCGGGGGACGGGCGCGGGCTCACGAAGACGCTGGCGGTGCTGTTCGTCGTCTATGCGGTGGGCGCGGTGGCGCAGCGGGCGCAGACGCGGCGGGTGGGCCACGCCGGGCAGCACGTGCTGGCGGACCTGCGCAAGCGCCTCTTCGAGCGGCTCCAGCACCTGCCGCTCGCGTGGTTCGACCGCCGGCCCCTGGGCGACCTGATGAGCCGCCTGTCCAGCGACGTGGACACGCTCAACCAGCTCTTCGCGCAGGGGCTGACGCAGCTGTTGGGGTCGCTGCTGGGGCTCGTGGGCGTGCTCGTCGCGATGCTGGCGTTCAACGTGCGGCTGGCGCTGGCGTGCTTCTCCATCATCCCGGCCATCCTGTTCACCACCTGGTTCTTCGCGGCGCGGGCGCGCAATGCCTACCGCAAGACGCGCCAGACGGTGGGCGACGTGACGGCCAACCTCCAGGAGGAGATTGGGGGCGTGCGGCAGGCGCAGGCGTTCAACCGCACGGAGAAGAACATCGAGCGCTTCCGCGACCGCAACGCCGCCAACCGCGACGCGAACGTGTCGGCGGTGGGCATCACCTCCGCGTTCTCGCCGGCCATCGACCTGCTGTCCACGCTGTCCATCGCGCTCGTGATTGGCTACGGCGGCATCCTGGTGCTCGCGGGCGAGCTCACCGTGGGAGGCGTGGCCGCGTTCCTCATCTACGTGGCGCAGTTCTTCCGGCCGGTGCAGTTGGCCGCGTCCGTGGCCACGCTGATGCAGGCGGCACTCGCGGGAGCGGAGCGCATCTACGCCATCCTCGATGAAGCGCCGGAGCCGCCGGACGTGCCCGGCGCGGTGGAGCTGGGGCCGCTCAAGGGCCAGGTGGTGTTCGAGGGGGTGTCCTTCGGCTACGACCCCGCGCGTCCCGTGCTGCGCGACGTGTCCTTCCGCTTGGAGCCCGGCCAGACGCTGGCGCTGGTGGGCCGCACCGGCGCGGGCAAGACGACCGTGGCCAGCCTCGTGCCGCGCTTCTACGACGTGACGGCGGGCACGGTGCGCATCGACGGGGAGGACGTGCGGCAGGTGACGCGCTCCAGCCTGCGCCGCCAGATGGCGATGGTGCTCCAGGAGCCGTTCCTCTTCAGCGGCAAGGTGGCGGACAACATCGCCTACGGGAAGCCGGGCGCCACCCGCGAGGACGTGGAGGCGGCGGCGAAGGCGGTGCACGCGCACGACTTCATCCGCGCGCTGCCGCAGGGTTACGACACCGTGATGGGGGAAGGCGGCGCCACGCTCAGCCAGGGCCAGCGGCAGCTGCTCGCGTTCGCGCGCGCGGTCATCGCGGAGCCCCGGGTGCTCATCCTCGACGAGGCGACGGCGAACATCGACACGCGCACGGAGGCGCTCATCCAGATGGCGCTCGGCCGGCTGCTGTCGGGCAGGACGAGCATCGTCATCGCGCACCGGCTCAACACCATCCGCCACGCGGACCTCATCCTGGTGCTGGAGCAGGGCGCCGTGGTGGAGCGCGGCACGCACGAGGAGCTGCTCGCGCAGGGGGGCGTCTACGCGGACCTCTACCAGCAGCAGTTCCACGACGTTCCCGAAAAGGCCCAGGCGCTCGGCTGAAGCACGACCGGGTTGCGCGGGCGGTGGCCCCCCGTTACCAGGCGGGCAGGGGTGCGTCCTCGCGGCTTCGTGAGGACCCGAGCGCTTCGCGGTCGGGGTCGCCATCTCCAGCATTCATCGCGACACGGCGCCCCTTTTCCCCTCTGGCAGGGAGCAGACATGGCAGGCAGTCGAGGAACAGCACTGGTGACGGGCACGTCCGCGGGAATCGGCGCGGTGTACGCGCAGCGGCTGGCGGCGCTCGGGTATGACCTGGTCCTCGTCGCGCGGCGCGAGGAGCGGCTCGTGGCGCAGGCGGCGGAGCTGAAGGCGGCGCACGGCATCCGCGCGGAGGTGCTGCGGGCGGACCTCACGGCGGACGGGGACATCCACCGGGTGGCCGCGCGCGCGGCGGGCGGGGACATCTCCCTGGTCATCAACAACGCGGGCATCGGGGGCTATGGGCCCTTCGCGCAGGTGGAGCCGTCGGCGCTGGAGGGGCTGGCGCACCTGCACATCCTGGCGCCCATGCTGGCCACGCGGGCGGCGCTGCCGGGCATGATTGAGCGGGGCCGGGGCGCGGTGATCAACGTCGCGTCCCTGCTCGCCTTCTCCGGCTCGCTGCCTCCAGTGCCCCTGCCCCACCGGGCCACGTACGCGGGCGCGAAGGCGTTCCTCGTGCACTTCACCCGTGCGCTCGCGGGCGAGCTGAAGGGCACACCAGTGCGCGCGCAGGTCGTCTGTCCGGGAATGACGGCCACCGAGTTCAACGGCGGCTATGCCGGCGCGATGTCTCCGGAGGATGTCGTCACCGCCTCGCTGGTGGCGCTGGAGCGCGGCGAGACGGTCTGCGTCCCCGGGCTGGAGGCCGCAGAGGCGCTCGTGGCCCTGGAGCAGGCGGAGCTGGGGATGCTGCGCGGCAGCAGCGTGAAGCTCGCCGGCCGCTACCGCACGCCCTGACGTTTCCCCTTCACACACACGACTCTTGAAGCACTTCCAGGAGGAAGACCCATGAGCGGCACTTCAACGCGTCCCGTGGAGAAGAGCGGCACCTTCAAGCTGGGCGGCGACCTGCCCGTCCACCGGCTGGGCTATGGCGCCATGCAGCTGACCGGCCCCGGCATCTGGGGCCCGCCCAAGGACCGGGCGGAGGCGGTGCGCGTGCTGCGTCGCGCGCTGGAGTTGGGCGTGGACTTCATCGACACGGCGGACTCCTACGGGCCGTACTACAGCGAGGAGATCATCGCGGAGGCCCTGCACCCGTACGCGAAGGGCGTGGTGGTGGCGACGAAGGCGGGCCTGGTGCGCACGGGCCCCGGCGAGTGGCACCCGGTGGGCGCGCCCAAGTACCTGCGCCAGCAGCTGGAGATGTCGCTGCGCCGGCTGAAGCTGGAGCGCATCGACCTGTACCAGTTGCACCGCATCGACCCGAAGGTGCCGGTGGAGGAGTCGCTGGGCGAGCTGAAGGCGCTGCAGAAGGAAGGGAAGATCCGCCACATCGGCCTGTCGGAAGTGTCGGTGGCGGAGATCGAGCGGGCGCGCAAGGTGGTGGACGTGGTGTCGGTGCAGAACCGCTACAACCTGACCGACCGCGTGCACGAGAAGGTGTTGGACTACTGCGAGAAGGAGAACCTGGGCTTCATCCCGTGGTTCCCGCTGGCGACGGGCGGGCTGGCGAAGCCGGGCGGCACGCTGGACTCGGTGGCGAAGAAGCACAACGCCACGCCCTCGCAGATCGCCCTGTCGTGGCTGCTGGCGCGCTCGCCGGTGATGCTGCCCATCCCGGGCACGTCCTCCGTGAAGCACCTGGAGGAGAACCTCGCGGGCGCGGAGGTGAAGCTGGGCAAGGAAGAGCTGGCCGCCGTGGACGCGCAGGCGTCGGGGCGCTGAAGCCGCTCCTGCGTCGAGCGAAGCGTCCCACTGGCACGACGGCCGGTGGGACGTCCGCGCCACGCAACCGGCCTCAAGTGACGAGCGCCCTCCGACCCCGAATCTTCGTGAAGGCGTGCTCGCTCAGATAGGCGTAGCTCTGGGGCGCGCGCAGCTCGGGCGAGATGTCTCCCAGGGGGAAGGGCTTCTGGAACACGTGGACCTTCCCGACGCGGATCGCGACGCCCCCCTCGCAGCGCGAGAAGTATCGGTCGTAGTCCTCCTTCAAGATGGCGCCCACGCGCGAATAGCGACGCCAGAGCTGCGAGGGAGGAGCCTCATCAATGCCAAGGATCTCGAAGAACCCGACGACCTGCTTCACCGGGCTCGAGGAGTAGACGACGACGTGTGACACCTCCCGGCGGAAGGCACGCTTCCGGAACTCGACCCGCTTGAGGCCATCCAGGATGGGCGTCGCATAGCGAGGTTGGATCGGCAGCAGGACTACAGCCCGAGGCGACGGCGGAGCCATTCACGACCTCCCTGCTGGACCGTGGTGATGGACTGCGGAGGGCCGTTGAGCACTCCGTTGCGACAGAGGTCACCCAGAAGAATTGGCTCCTTCAGGATGACGGCTTGTCGGAAGTGGATGGCGAGCACTTCGCCATTCGAGCACAGCGCTTCGATGTCGCGAAGGGAGAAGACCGTCCGCTTCCCCACCGTGGCGGCAATCTCGCGGGCATCGGCGGACACCAGCGTCTGCTCCGCGACGCCGATGACCGTCACGGCCTTTCGGGAGTGACTCAAATAGAAGAGCAGCGGGGCTCCTGGCCCGATCTGCCGGGTCAGCGCCCGGCACAGGTACACCTTGCGCAGCCCGTTACCGAAGGGGTGGGCTCCAGGCTCGAGCGACAGCTGCGAGTCCGCATCCGGGAAGAGCAGATGGTGGAACCGCGGCTCGATGGGGATGATGAAGGCAGGGGCTTCAAACCTCATCGCGGGAGGACCATGACGCACGTGGAACTCAAGTGGTGCGACCTGCTCGGACGTCTCCACGGCCCTCAGTTGCTTCACGAGGATGAGTTCACCGGTCTCCGTGCGCCCTTCCACCCGGAAGCCAAAGTCCTCGAACACGGCCATCAGGGCGCCCTGCCGCTCGTAGGCCGTCACGTAGACAAACGCGTGCCCGTTCTTCGAGGCATGCTCGAAGACGCTCTTGAGCAGGAGTTCGCCCAGGCGGCGTCCCTGATGCGCGGGCGCGACCTTGAAGGTGCAGAGCTTCAGGGTTCGACCCTTGAATCCCAGGACGCCCTCCTCATCCTTGATGAGGCAGAGCGCCGCCAGGTGATGCCCATGCCCCCGCACCACCCAGCATCGGCGGTGCTCCTCCTGACACTTGCGGAGCCATGAGTCGAACGGAGGGTAGTCACCCCGAAGGCTGTCGAAGAAGGGGTCCTCCACATCAACATCATGAGCGAACGTGAATTCAACCGCCGGCGGCGGCTGAGCGAACGTGTCGCGCAAGCCCTGCAGCATCCCCAGGGCTTCTTCCACCGTGGCAACGCGCTCGTTCAGGCCCACGCGCTTCGCCTTCCGGTGGATGCGGAGGTCTTCGGTCACCAAGACGCCCACCGCATTGGACCGCACGGCCGCCAGCAGCTGGTGATCCACCCAATCATTGGAGTGGACTTCCGGGCTCCCCAGGATCTCGGTCCAACTGGCCGGCACAGGCGGCGGAGCGGGAAGCAGAAGATATTTTCCGAGCAGCAGCTCCCGAAGCTGGCGGCGCCCTTCATCTCGGTCTCGCTCGACATCCACCTTCATGGCCGGATGGATGAAGAGCTGATAGCGAGCGTCTTCAATGGCTCTCAACAGGGTCGCGGCGGGCTTCGTCAGCTCTTCGATCTGCTCGGGCGACGTGGGTTCCAGCGGGATCAGGACATTCGTATCGATCAGGATTCTCATGGCATCCCCCCTCAGTGCTGTCATGAGCCGCCGAGCCTACTCACGCATCTGACACGCGTGGCCGCTGAGCCGCGTCCGTCACTTCCGCTTCACGTAGCGCAGGAGGAGCGTCACCAGCTCCTCCTGGAGCGCCCCTTCAGTCAGGGCGTTGGGGCGCTCCACCACCGCGCGGTGGATGACCGCGTGGGACACCGTGTCGATGATCCACAGGGCCAGCTCCGGGTCCGGGACATCGGTGGAGAACTTGCGGAACGCCTCCAGCATCGGCGCGTCCTCCGGGCTCCCCTGCCTTGAGCGGCGCGCGGGCAGCTCCTCCGTCAGCGCGTGGTGCAGCTTCGGGTTCACCGCGTGCGCCGCGAAGCCCAGCGCCACCAGCGTCCGGATGAGGTCCTCCAGATTCTTGAAGGTCCGCGTCGCCAGCACCTCCGCCGCGGCCTTGCGCTGCTCCTTCACGTGCCGGCGCGACACCTCCGCGACCAGCGCCTCCTTCCCCGGGAAGAACTGGTACAGCGAC
This sequence comes from Corallococcus sp. CA053C, assembly GCF_003611675.1. Taxonomy (GTDB): domain Bacteria; phylum Myxococcota; class Myxococcia; order Myxococcales; family Myxococcaceae; genus Corallococcus. The sequence goes on along the minus strand of NZ_RAWA01000032.1, from coordinate 17,626 downwards.
GCCACGTTGACGCCCGCGCGCTCCGCGATGCGGTTGGTCGTCAGCTTCGCGTACCCGTCGCGGACCAGAATGTCAGCCGTCGCCTGCACCAGCGCGTCCACCGTCGCGCGCGAGCGATCCTGAAGGGGCGTCTTCCGAGGGGAAAGCTTCGCGCGCGGCATGCCGGACTCCTGGGGCGGGAACGCAAGCTGACAACATAAGCACTTCCTTACATTCTCGTCTCCATCGCTTCCCAGGAGACAGCCATGACTCGCGCAACGCCCCAGGTATTGATTGTCGGTGCAGGACCCACGGGCCTCACGCTCGCCTGCGACCTCGCGCGCCGGGGTGTCGCCCTGCGCATCGTGGACGCGGCCCCAGGGCCCTTCGTGGGCTCCCGCGGCAAGGGGCTCCAGCCGCGCACGCTGGAGGTGCTGGAGGACCTGGGCGTGCTCGACGCAGTGCTCGCGGCCGGCAATGCCTATCCCCGCCTCCGCATCCACTGGCGCCGCTTCGTCGTGGGGCACTGGACGCTGGTTCCGCACGGGACCGCGACGCCAGACGTGCCGCACCCCAGCACCTGGCTCGTGCCGCAGGCTCGCACCGAGGGCATCCTGCGTGACCATCTGGAGTCGCTCGGCCACGCGGTGGAGTTTGGCACCGCGCTCACCGACTTCACCCAGGACGACAGTGGCGTCACCGCCACCCTCACCCGCGACGGTGCTTCGGAGATCGTGCGCGCGGAGTACCTCGTCGGCTGCGACGGAGGCCACAGCCGCGTGCGCAAATCGCTGGGCGTGGGCTTCCACGGGGAGACGCACGAGGCGGAGCGCATGGTCGTGGGCGACGTGCGCGTGGACGGATTGGACCGCGACCACTGGCACGTGTGGCCCTTCGCCAGGGGCGGCGCCGTGGCCCTGTGTCCCCTTCCCGGCACGGACCGCTTCCAACTCCTCCTCAACGTGAAGCCCGGCACGCCCTTGCCGGAGCTCACCGAGGCCGCCCTGCACCAGCGCCTCCAGGACGCGGCCCGTCCCGGCGCGAAGCTCCGCCTGCACGACGCAAGCTGGCTGTCCGTGTTCCGCCCCAACGTGCGCATGGTGGACCGCTACCGCGTGGGCCGCGTCCTGCTCGCGGGCGACGCCGCGCACGTCCATCCTCCCGCGGGCGGCCAGGGCCTCAACACCGGCGTGCAGGACGCGTACAACCTGGGCTGGAAGTTGGGCCACGTCCTCGAAGGCGCGGCGCCCGCCCTGCTCGACACCTACGAGGCGGAGCGGCTGCCCATCGCCGCGAGCGTGCTTGGGCTGTCCGGGAAGCTCCACCAGAAGCTGCGCCAGGGCGGCATGCGTCCACAGCGGCGCGGCGCGGAGACGCAACAACTGGGATTGCATTATCGCGGCGGGCCGCTCGCGCTCCAGTCGGAGGGTGACACGTCGCGGCTGCGCGCGGGAGACCGGGCCCCGGATGCGCCGTGCGTGGATGCCATGGGACACCCTTCGCGCCTGTTCGATGCCTTTCGCGGCCCCCACTGGACGCTGCTCGCCTTCGGGCCCCAGCACGAGGACGCGCCCGCGTGGGCCCGCTCGCGCTTCGGTGACGCCGTGCACGCCTTCCACCTCCGCACCGGGGGCAACTCCCGCGACGTGGGCACCCTGCTCGACGCTGGCGGACACGCGCACCAGGCCTACGACGTCAGCACGGGCGCGCTGGTGCTGGTGCGCCCGGACGGCTACGTGGGCCACGTCTCCCGCCCCGGGAGCCGCGAGGCGCTGGAGCACTTCCTGGCGCCGCTCCTGCCCGCGCGCGTACGGGCCGGACAGGCGGTTGGATTTCTTCCGTAACCGCCCTTTCCTGGGGCGCGTAGTGACGGCAAGCCCGTGACGCCTCGCACTTCCGCGAGGCCCTGGAGAACCCCGCCATGTTCAATCGCTCCCTTCGTGGAGGCGCTGCCTCCGTTGCCGCGCTCGGCCTGCTCACGCTGTCCGCCTGTGGTTCCGACCCCCAATCCACGCGGCTGCGCGTGCGCATCGAGAACGTCGCGCCCTTCCAGCAGCTCAAGTCCGGCATGTTCAACACGAAGCTGAGCGGCACCGCGCCGGGCCCGCTCGCCCCGGGCGACGTCTACGAGTTCAGCTTCACCGCGGGCGCGAACCATCGCCTCTCGTTCGTCTCCATGTTCGGCCAGTCCAACGACTGGTTCTTCGGCACGGACCCCAAGGGCATCGCGCTGTTCTCGAACGGCACGCCAATCTCCGGCGACATCACCTCGCAGGTGCTCCTGTGGGACGCGGGCACGGAGGTGGACGAGGAGCCCGCCGTGGGTCCGCACACCGGCCCGAAGCAGGCGTCGTCCACGGACGGCCCGGGCGCGCTGGACCCCAACCCCCTCGTGCGGCGCCTGGGCACGCCGGCACGCCTCACCAGCGGCCAGACGTTCAACATGCCCGCGGTCGCGTCGATGATCCGCGTGAGCGTGGCATCCAACGCGGAGACCCGGCAGTTCACCGTGCGCATCGAGAACGTGTCCGACGACCGCGTCACCCTGAGCACCAGCGAGGGCATCAAGCCCGTGCGCATCTCCCCGGGAGTGTGGACGGTGAGCGCCGGCAACGAGCCGCTCTTCACCGAAGGCCAGAAGGACCGGGGCCAGGGCCTGGAGGCCATCGCGGAGATGGGTGACAACTCCAAGCTGACCGCAGTGCTCGCGCCGCTCAATGGCGTGGCCACGCCGCTGTCGCCGGGCGTCTACGCGCTGCACACCGCCGCCGCGCCGCTGTTCACCGTGGGCGCGAAGGACCGCGGCCAGGGCCTGGAGGCCATCGCGGAGATGGGCGACATCTCCAAGCTGTCGAACGCCGTGTCCATGAGCCCGCCCGCCGGTGTGCGCGTGTCCGGCACCTTCAACACGCCCGTGGACGCGTCCGCCCCCGGCCCCATCACCCCGGGCCACGCGTACGAGTTCGACGTGGACGCCATGCCGGCCGACCGGCTGGCCTTCGCGGTGATGTTCGGCCAGTCCAACGACTGGGTCTTCGGGCCGGATGAGCAGGGCATCGCGCTGTTCGACGCCGACGGCATGCCGGTGACGGGCGACGTGACCTCCAAGGTCTACCTCTGGGACGTGGGCACGGAGCTGGACGAGGAGCCCGCGGTGGGTCCGCACCAGGGCCCGCCGGAAGGAGCCCTGGAACGCGACAACACCGTGCGCAGGGTGCCCGTGACGCAGTACGCGCCCCCCGTGTCCCAGCACCTGCGCGTCACCGTCACCGAGGTCCCGTAAGAAAGAATGCAAAACAATTCCGGGGCCCACGTCCTCCTCCATGAAGAGGTCACGCGGGCCCCGAGTCTTCTGGGGGGCGAGGCCCGCGGGACCTCCTTGACCTGGTGATGGGGCCAGGACCGAAGGGGGAGCAACACGATGGGCGGTGTCACAGCATCCACGTCGTCACGGGTACGTCAGGAAGTGCCGGGGACCCGCACGTCCGGGGTCACTTCACGCACGCCGACGGCGCCCGAGACCCAGACGCAGAAGACGCCGACGAAGCCGGCGACGACGAAGCCCACCACGAAGCCCCGTGACAGCTTCGAGCCGGCCCGGTCCACCACCTCGAAGACCCCGACGACCCGACCCGTGAAGTCGGGCGGGGGCGACGACGACGTCATCGTCGTCAAGACCACGGCCCCCACGCCCGAGCACGCGCAGGCGGACGAGCTGTTCTCCGTCTCCAACGACGAGCGGCTGGTGTCCACGGTCCGCGAGCGCGCCACCAGGCCCGGGAAGCCCATCGACGCGAAGACCCCGCCCCGCCTGCGGCAGGCCTACCAGGAGTTCATCCAGTCCCGGGGGCTGTCCGACTCGGAGTCCAACCAGCGCGAGTTCACGCAGCTGCTGGACGCACGGCGCGCCTATGCCTCGCGCAACGGGCTGGGGGCGATGAACGCCGACAACGAGCGGCGCTTCCTCGCGGAGACCGCCCTGTCGCGCCTGAGCATCCGCGCGCAGACGGGCAAGTCGCTCGTCCTGGGCGACGGGGACCGGTGGATGATCTCCGCCCTCTCCGACCCGAAGGTGTCCCTCTCTCCGGCGGACCAGAAGCTGCTGGAGAAGTGCGAGTGGCGGGACCAGGGCCTGCGCACCACGATGCCCGAGGCGCGCGCCAAGGCCGTGGAGACGGAGGCCCAGCGCGAGGCGGCGTTCCGCGCGACGCCGGGTCGGCCGTACAAGACCGTGCTCAACGCGGAAGACGTCTTCCAGGGGGATGTGCAGAGCAACGCCTTCACGCTGGCGGCCCAGGCCGGAGGCTACTCCGCGGATGAGACGCGCCTCGCCATGGAGCAGCTGAAGCAGGAGGGCAGACCGCTCTTCTGCAACCGCCTGGTGGAGGGCGAGCCGCTCATCATGGAGAAGAAGCAGGCCACCTCCCTGTTCAAGCGCGGCGGGCAGGAGTTCATCACCTACTCCATGGCCCCCGAGGGCGCGCTTGCGCTGCGCGATGCCCGCTCCGCGCTGGCCGGGGGCTACGCCTCCGTGAAGGACTACCGGGACGCGTTCAACAACACCCTGGCCACCCGGTTCGCCAACCTGGGCGCCGAGTGGGTGAAGAACGAACAGGCCGCGGACACGGAGCTGGGCAAGTCGCAGAACCCCATCCTGGGGCCGCTGATGCGCGGCAAGTACGACGCCATGCGCGAGCTCGTCCAGTTGGGCACGAACGGCCTCCAGGTGGGCGAGATGTTCGTGACGACGGCGAAGCTGGCCGTCCAGAAGGGCGACCTGCTCGCGAACATCAAGAACGACCCGGAGTCGGTGCGCTACTTCGACGAGGAGAGCGCGCGCTTCGGATCCACCTTCGACGCGCTGTCGAAGACCTACGCGGAGAAGGAGGACACCCTCGCGGGGCAGGTGGCCCGTGGGTTCGTCGCGAGCATCCCCAAGGCCCTGGTGTCCACCATCCCGGGCGCGGCGCTCGGCTACACGGCGCTGAAGGACTTCCACAGCCCTCCGAACGAGCTGGCGAAGGACCTCACCATCGACCTGCTCTCCATCGTGACAGGCCCGCTCCTGGGCGGCGCGGCCCAGTCCGTGGAAGGCACCATCAGCAGGGTGGCCCCCAAGCTGGTCGACTCGTCGCTCAAGCAGTTCGTGGTGCAGGAGGTGGTGGACCGGGGCCTCTCCTCGGTGGCGGGCGCCACGCAGGAGGTCGCCACGTCGATGGGGCCCGCCCTGATGCAGCAGTACCTGGGGAAGGACGGCAAGCCCCTGTCGGAGGCCGATCAGCGCAAGGTGTCCGAGCAGCTCACCGACGCCGCCTTCCGGCGCGCGGTATGGACCGGCGCGCTGACGGGCCTGCTGATGCCGTCCCGTCCCTCGCGCGACATGGACGCCGCCGTCGTCAACCAGAAGGGCGCCACGATTGAAGGCCCCGTCTACAAGACGAAGTCCGCGGATCAGCAGTCGCGCCTCTACGCCTCCGTGCTCGTCCCGGAAGCGAACGGCAAGAAGCACGTGGAGTTCGTCGAGGTGAGCCCGGACAACCCCCGGGTGAAGGAGGCGCTGAAGCAGCAGCCCGCGAAGGTCACGTCCCAGGTGGACGCGGACACGGCGCTCGCCATCTCGCGCTACCAGTACCGACTCAACGACGCGGGCCGCAAGGAGCTGGCGGCGAAGGCCAACACCTTCGCCGCGGCGAAGGTGCGGCTGGACGCGGAGACGGCGCGCCTCCGGAACACCGAGACGACGACGACCACGAAGCCGACGACGCCGACGGTCACGAAGCCGCTGGAGCCCACCACCACGAAGTCGCTGGAGCCTTCGAAGAAGGTGGCCCTGCGGGAGACAAAGGAGGGCGTGGTCCTGGACGGGGCGAAGGTGCCCATCACGGACCGCACGCTGGAGTACCCGGAGCTGCGCTTCACCCCGTCGGACCTGGGCCCGGTGGGGCGCTTCACCGAATACCTGACGGAGAAGGGCCTCAAGACGTCCGGCTCCGCGCAGATCGCGGAAGGCAACTCGCGCATCGTGCTGGAGCACCCGGCGTTCCCGGACAAGGTCATCAAGGTCTACAGCAAGAACAAGATCCCCGACTACAACACGCAGGTCCCCTACCTCCTGCAGCGCGAGCTGGCGCTGGAGTCCTTCCTCAAGGACAGCGGCGTGCGCGTGGCGAAGATCGACCGCGACCCGGCGCTCCTCAGCCGGGGCATCGTCGTGCAGGAGAAGGTGAAGGCCCTGCCCTACGCCGAGGTGCGCGACACGCTGCCGCCCGCCGTGCGCGAGCAGCTGGACGCGCGCCTCCAGGGGCTCAAGGACCGCTACAACGACGCGCTGTTCAAGGACTACGCGGCCCGCTCCGGCAAGCCGCTCACCACGCGCGAGGCGCCCAACAAGCCCATCACCCCCGCGGGGTTCGACCTGAACATCGGCAACGTGTTGCTGGACACGTCCAAGCCGACGCCCGAGCTCGTCATCATCGACTGGTAGGGGCGCGGCGGATCACCCCGCCTCGCGCTCCACGGAGTCCTCGTTGTCGAGGTCCACGACGGCGGGCTCGTCCTGGAAGGCGCTGGGCAACAGGCTGAAGGGCAGCACCTTCGCCAGGGCCGCCAAGAGCAGGATGCCTCCGGGCGCCGCGAAGATGGCGAGCGCGGGGATGGCCTTCGCCACGTCGATGAGCTGGGCGCGCATGCGCTGGCGCTCGTCGTCGGTGAGCTTCTGGCGCCGCGCCGCCTTGGTGAGCAGCACCGCCAGGTCGCCCGTCTCGCGGGCCTCCTGCATCAGCCGGTGGAAGTTCTTCTCCACCGTCTCCTGCATGCCGGTGATGAGGTCCTCGCCCATGGCGCCCGCCGCGTCCGACACGGTGAAGACATCCACCAGCGAGCGGTGCCGCGCGTAGAACTCCGCCATCTCCAGCTCCAGCCGGCGCAGCTCCGTCTGGGGCACGTGCAGCGCGCGCGCCAGCTTGTCGATGAAGAGCCGCTCCCGCCGCGTCCGCTGTCCGTCCACCAGCGCCGCCAGCAGCGTCTGCTCCAGCAAGAGGTGGCGCATGTCCACGCTGCGCACCTGGCGCACCACGTCCCGCACGTCGCGCTTGCGCTCGAAGGACTGGCGCACCGCGGCCTTCACCTCGCCCTCCAGCGCGTGCGGCAGGCGCAGCCCCTCCACCTGCCGGAGGATGGCGCGGCGCGCGGGAGGCCCCGGCTCCCGGTCCACGCACGCAAGCCCGGTGAGCACATCCACCAGCAGCGCCTTCTGCCGCGCCGCGAAGTCCAGCCGCCGCTCCGCCCCCACGCGCGACAGGCGCCCGCTGGAGAACAGGTCGATGGCCTGCCGGAAGAACAGCTGCGCGTCCGCGTACTGGGCGCCGTTGTGCAGCACCAGCCCGTACACCGGGTCCCCGGCCAGCGACGGCGCCCGCTTGTCGAGCGCGTCCTCCACCCGCCCCACCATGCGCCGGGGCACCGGCAGCCCCGCCGCCAGCCGCGCGTCCAGCGCCAGTGCCAGGTCCAGCTCTCCGGCGAGCACCGCGAAGAGCACCAGCAGCTGCTCCATCCGGGGGGCCTCCGGCGCATCCATCACCCGCGCCAGGTCCAGCGCCATGCGCGACAGCGTGCGCACCACGGCGTGGAACAGCGCGTGCTCCGTGGCGCGCGCCGGGGCCTCGAAGGGCTCTCCGCCATCCACCGGCGAGGGCAGCGGCACGGGCGTGCCATAGACGAGCCCCGAGGCGCGGAGCGTGCGGCGCACGAAGGCACGGCCCCGGGCACGGCCGGACATCGTCGAGGCGGGGGGCAGGGGTGGAGACAGCTCCGGCGTGGGCGCGAGCGCATGCGCGGCGACCACGTCCGTCAGGAGCGCGGCCAGCCAGGTCCCCCGTCCGAAAACCAGCACCGACACCGGTACACCCCACGAGACGCGCGGCCCGGACCCCTCCGGTGCGCGATGAGGCCGGGAATAACCCAGTCGCCTTCGGGATGCCACCCGACCCCGGTCGGCGCCGCGCGTCGTCCAACGAAAGCAGGCCCTGGTGGAAAAAAGGCCGCGCCCGGCCACCGGAAGTCGGCGGGCGGGCGCGGAGGGTGAAGGCGCGAGGACTACAGCGGGGTGGACTTGCCGGGCTCCAGGGCGAGGACCTTGACGGTGCCCTTGACCTTCTTCACCTCGGCGGTGAGCGCGTCCGGCGTGCCGGTGAGCGCCGGGAAGGTGCCGTAGTGCATGGGCACCACGGTCTTCACCTTGAGCAGCCTCGCGGCGATGGCCGCCTGGGCCGGGTCCATCGTGTAGTGGCCGCCGATGGGGAGCAGGGCCACGGTCGGCTTGAACTGCTCGGCGATGAGGGCCATGGACTGGAAGGCCCCGGTGTCACCCGCGTGGTACAGGGTGGGGCCGTTGGCGATCTCCACCACGAAGCCCACGGGCGACCCGGCGTACTGCGACGGGCCCTTGGGGTCCGCCTGGTAGCTGCTGGAGTGCACCGCCTCCACGATGTGGATGGTGGCGTCCTTCACCTGGAAGGTGCCGCCCACGTTGCCGCCCTGGTTCTGCGCCTCCGGCAGGCCCAGCAGCCCCACGAGTTCGAAGGAGCCGTACACCTTCGCGTTCGTCTTCTGGGCCAGGGCCTTCGTCTCGCCCACGTGGTCGAAGTGACCGTGGGAGACAAGGATGGCGTCCACCGCCTCCGGCCAGGTCGCGCCCTGGGGCGCCTTGGGGTTGGTGAGCCACGGGTCGAACGCCAGCACCGCGCCGCCCGGCGTCTTCACCACGAAGGCGGCGTGGCCCCACCACGTCACCTCCGTCTTGCCGCTGGCGGCCTCGGCGCCTGCCTTGGCGCCCGCCGCGCCCTTGCCGGGCGCCGCCTTGGAGGTCGCCGCCGCTGCCTTGGGAGAGGCCGGAGCCGCCGGCGTGCCCTGCGCGAACGCCGCGCCCGTCACACCCAGCACCGCACCCACCACCACTGCCTTCAGGTTCGTCCGCATCATTGTCTGCTCCAGGAGGGAGGAAAGAGACGACATGTCGCCGTGCCGCCCGGGGGCGCCGCACGTTCCGGAGGCCGCTTATCACCCTCCGAGGAGGCAGGAGGGGGCTGGTGTGTCCGGTTGCCGTCAGGAGGACAGAACCACACGGGCGCCGGGGACGCACGTACGGCTTCGGGATTGAAACCCCCGGGGGCGATGGCGCGCGCTACGCTCGACTCCAGCGTGGACCATCGATTCCAAGTCAGCCTCCGCGGGGTCATCGACCTCCTGTCCCACCACCTGTACAGCTCGCCCGGGGTGTACGTGCGGGAGCTGCTCCAGAACGCCACGGACGCTATTCGCGCCCGTCAGCAACTGGACCCGAAGGCCTCCGGTTCGGTGGGGCTGGAGCTGCGGGAGAAGCAGGACGGCGGGCCCCCCACCCTGCTCTTCACCGACGAGGGCGTGGGGCTGACGGAGGAGGAGATCCACCGCTTCCTCGCCACCATCGGCGAGTCCTCCAAGCGCGAGCTGCTGGAGGCGCGGCGCAACGACTTCATCGGCCAGTTCGGCATCGGCCTGCTGTCGTGCTTCATGGTGTGTGACGAGCTGTTGATGGTCACGCGCTCCGCCAAGGGGGACGGGCGCACGCTGGAGTGGCGGGGCCGTCACGACGGCACCTACGACGTGCGCGTCTCCGAGCACCCGCTGGACGCCCCCGGCACGCACGTCTACCTGGTGGCCCGCGCGGACATGACGGAGTGGTTCACGCCGGAGCGGGTGCGCCAGCTCGCGCGCCACTACGGCGGCCTGTTGCCCTTCCCCGTGCGGCTCACCGCGGGCGGCGTGACGGAGCATCTCAATGCGGACGGTCCGCCCTGGCGCCGCCTGTACGAGACGCCCGGGGACAGGCGGCAGGCGCTGCTCGCGTACGGGCGCGAGGTGTTCGGCACGGACTTCCTGGATGTGATTCCGCTGCGCTCGGAGGCGGGCGACGTGGACGGGGTGGCGTTCGTGCTGCCGGCGTCGCCGCACTTCAATGCCAAACAGAAGCACCGCGTGTACCTGAAGCACATGCTGCTGTCGGAGAGCGCGGAGAACCTGGTGCCGGAGTGGGCGTTCTTCGTGAAGTGCGTGGTGAACGCGAACGGCCTGAGGCCCACCGCGAGCCGCGAGTCCTTCTACGAGGACACGGTGCTGTCGCAGGCGCGCGAGGCCCTGGGGAGCTCCCTGCGGCGCTACCTGATGGAGCTGGCGCGCGACGAGCCCCGTTCATTGCAGCGGCTGATCGCGCTGCATGGGTTGTCGGTGAAGGGGCTGGCGCTGGATGACGACGCGTTCTACCGGATGATCATCGACTGGCTGCCCTTCGAGACGTCGCTGGGAAAGATGACGCTGGCGGACTACCGGCGCTCGTGGCCGGTGGTGCGGTACACGCCGACGCTGGACGGGTTCCGGCAGGTGGCGCGGGTGGCGGCGGCGCAGGGGCTGTGCGTGTTGAACGCGGCGTACACGCACGACACGGCGCTGCTGGAGAAGCTGCCGCACGTGATGGCGGACGCGCAGGTGGCGCCGTTCTCGTCGGCGGACCTGCCGCAGACCTTCGAGGAGCTGACGCTGGACGAGCGCGAGGCCGTCTATCCGCTGCTGCGCCTGGCCGAAGGGGTGCTGGCGCCGTTCCGCTGCGGGGTGGAGGTGAAGAAGTTCTTCCCGGCGGAGGTGCCCACGCTCTACAGCGCGGACGCGGAAGGGGCGTTCCGGCGGGACGCGGAGCGGGCGCGCGAGGAGTCGGACGACCTGTACGCGGGGGTGCTGGACGGGGTGCTCGCGGGCACGGGGGGACAGGAGCGGGCGCTGCTCTGCCTCAACCTGCACAACCCGGTGGTGCGGAGGTTGGCGGCGGTGGAGAACCGGGAGCTGCTGAAGCTGTCGGTGGAGATGCTCTACGTGCAGGCGCTGCTGTTGGGGCAGCACCCGCTGAACGCGCAGGAGATGGCGCTCCTGAACCACGGCTTGCTGGGGCTCATCGCGGCCCGGCTGGATGAAGGCGGCGGCGGGAGTGGTTCGTCGGGTTCCGGGTCGCGAGGGGTGCACTGATGGAGGACTGGCGCCAGCAAGTGGATGCGTTGCAAGCGCGGGCGGACGAGCTGCCCGAGGGTGACGCGAAGGTGCGCACGCTGGAGGAGGCGGTGCGGCTGGTGGACGTGCACGGGGACGTGCCGCTGGGGTACGCGCTGAGGGATGCGCTGATTGACGCAGCGACGTTCGGAGGGTTCCCGGACAAGGCGCTGGTGGCGTTCGCGTGGTGCCGGGGGCAGCAGAAGAAGGACCCGCAGCGGTTCGACCCGGAGGACATGCTGTGGAAGCAGAAGTGGGTGGTGGGCCGGCTGGACGAGTTCCCGCACATCAGCCGCAAGCAGATCTCCGACGCGCTGGATGACGTGGACCAGTGTTTCGCGAAGCTGGACGCGGGCCGGCGCGCGGCGCTGAAGCTGCGCTACCAGATGGCCAGGGACATGGGGGACACCGCCCAAGCGGAGCACCTGTGGGAGCAATGGCTGACAGCGCCGAGGGACCACCTGACGGACTGCCGCGTCTGTGAATTGGACGATGAGCTGGACCACCACGTGGACCGGGGCGAGTGGGAGCAGGCGGTCCAGAAAGCCAAACCCATCCTGGACGGGCGCCAGTCCTGCGCGGAGATTCCACACCTGACGTTGGGCACGCTGCTGTATCCGTTCTTCAAGCTGGAGCGGCTGGAGGAGGCGCGGGCCTGCCACGTGCGCGGCTACGCGATGGTGGCGAAGAACCGCGAGTTCCTCGCGACGGTGGGAGAGCACCTGGAGTTCCTGGCGCTGACGGGCAACCTGTCGCGAGGGCTCACGTTGCTGGAGAAGCACCTGGGCTGGGCGCTGGAGCACTCCAGCCACCGGGACCGGTTCACCTTCTACGCGGCGTCGTCATTCCTGTTGGGACAGGTGACGGCGGAGGGCCGTGACGAAGTGAGCCTGCGGCTGCCCAAGGCGTTCCCGCTGCACGCGGTGGACGGCGGCTACGCGACGCGGGCGCTGCAGGACTGGATGGAGACGCAGGCGCACGACATCGCGGCACGGTTCGATGCGCGCAATGGGACCGCACGGTTCACGGAGCTGCTGGCGCGCAACGCGGTGCTGGCGAAGGAAGCACGGCCGTTTCCGTTGGACTGAGCGGCACTTCGCGGCACGGAGGCGAGGACGCCATGAAAGCATCTTCCAAGCTGTTCCTCGCCACCCTGTGGTTCGTGCTCTTCACCGCCTCCAGTCACGCGGGGGAGGAAGTCCTGCTACCCCCGGGCGACTGCACCAAGGATGTCTATCGGGCCCTGAATCAAGCCACGGGTGCCGCATGCAAGACCGAAGGAATGAGCTGCAATGCAGCCATGAGCTGTCAGGAACTAACGGTCCGCTGGAACAGGTTCGCGAACTGCATCCAAGCCCGGAGGGTGTTGATGGACCGCTGTTTCCGGGGTGGCGACCTGGCGCACAAGAGCGTCCTTGCCACCTATGCGACAGGTCAGGCCCGCTGCACGGAACTCATCGGCATCAGCTGCCGCCCCACCGAGCAATGCCACTGAGAAAGCTGGCAAGGTCATGAACGCGCGCGAGGAGCAACTCCGACGACACATCGAGAACGCCTTTGCGGACGTTCCCAGGCCGGCTGACGACCGCATCGCCTATGCCCCAGGCGCATGGGAGACCCCGGAGCTCATCAGGGACTTTCGGGGCCGACACTGGAAGGACATTCCGGTGGAGCGAATCCGCCAACATGCGGCGCATCTGTCATTGCTCAGCCCGGAAGCGCTTCCCTACTACCTCCCAGCCTATCTTCTGGCCGCCCTCACGGACCTCGACGTCCGCGACTTCCTCCTGTCCCAGTTGAGCATTCCGGATGAATCGCATCCAGACGTGCGCAAATACTTCCAGCAACGGTTCGGCTTGCTCTCCTCCGCCCAGAGGAACGCCATCCAGATGTTCCTGCGATGGGGGCGAGACGAAGCGTCAGGCCCTGCTGCACGCCAGCACTGGGCCCGGGCACTGGAGACCTATTGGGCCTCTTCCTGAGGACAAAGTGCTCATAAGACTCAAGGCCCGACATCCATCGTCGTGTCACGCTTGAGCCCCAGGGCCTTGATGGCCTTGAGGTAGGCCATGGACCTCATCTCCGGGCACCGCAGGACTGCATCTTGAAACACCATCGGCGGCGCGTATTCGTGTGCATCGATGTAGTGAGCGATCATCGTCGGTGCGACGTAGACACGCGCCAGGCCCGGGACGAAGACGTTCGCCTCTCCGATGGAAACCGTCATGCCCTGATAGGTGACGGACCCAGGCCCTCCCGTGAACCGACAGAGCGGGCACGGATGACGTCCCGCGAAGACTGCCGGCGCCCAGGGCTGCACGCACAGCCGGATGAGTGCCGCGAAGAACTCTTCTCCCACAGCCCCTTTCGTGAAGGCGTGCCCGCTGTCGAGCCATCCCACAGCGAGCAGCGACGATTCCCACCTTTCGAAGTAGGAGCATGGAGCGAGATCCTGAAAGAACGACATGTCACGCTCCTCTCCAGCGGAAGGGTGCTTCTTCAGCGCTTCAGCTTCGAGAACGGGTTGTTGAACGGCTCCGGCTTCTTCTGCGCCGGGGCCTGGGTCGCGGGCTTCTGCGCGGGCCGCTGCGGCGGCGGACTTCCCTGCCGCTCCGTCATCCGTCCCTGCCCCGTCGCCCCGCCCACCGCGGGCTTCCCCGACGCCTGGGGCGCTCCGCCCTCCTGCAGCGCCTTCACGGACAACGCCAGACGCTTGCGCACCAGGTCCACGGTCAGCACCTTCACCGTCAACCGGTCGCCCACCTTCGCCGCCTCCGACGCATCCTTGATGAAGCGCGTGGACAGCTGCGACACGTGCACCAACCCGTCCTGATGCACGCCCACGTCCACGAACGCTCCAAACGCCGTCACGTTCGTCACCGTGCCCTGCAACACCATCCCCTCCTTCACGTCCTCCAACGAGCGCAGATCATCCCGCGTCGCGTGCGCCGTGAAGTCACCACGCGGATCCCGACTCGGCTTCTCCAGCTCCGCCAGGATGTCCTTCAGCGTCAGCTCTCCCAGTTCCGGCCCCAGGTAGCGCTTCGCTTCAATCTTGCGCACCAGCGCGGCGTTGCCCACCAGCGAGGCCACGTCCACGCCCAGGTCCTTCGCCATCCGCTCCACCACCGCGTACTGCTCCGGGTGCACCGCGCTCGAATCCAGCGGCTCCGGACCGCGCACGCGCAGGAAGCCCGCCGCCTGTTCGAACGTCTTCGGCCCCAGGCCGCTCACCTTCAGCAGCTCCCGCCGCGTCGTGAAGCGCCCCTTCGCCGCCCGGTGCGCCACCAGCTTCTTCGCCAACGACGGCCCCACGCCGGACACGTGCTCCAGCAGCTGCGGTGACGCCGTGTTCACGTCCACGCCCACCGCGTTCACGCACGAGTCCACCACCTCGCCCAGCTTCTTCTTGAGCAGGCCCTGGTCCACGTCGTGCTGGTACTGCCCCACCCCGATGCTCTTCGGGTCGATCTTCACCAGCTCCGCCAGCGGGTCCTGCAACCGCCGCCCAATCGACACCGCCCCGCGCAGCGACACGTCCAGCTCCGGGAACTCCTCCCGCGCCACCTCCGACGCGGAATAGATGGACGCCCCCTGCTCGCTCACCGACACCACCGGAATCGTCAGACCCTGCGCCTTCAACGTGTCCCGCGTGAAGATTTCGGCCTCGCGGCTGCCCGTGCCGTTGCCCACGGCAATCAGCTCCGGCTTGTGCTTGCGCACCACCGCCTCCAACAACTTCGCCGCCCGCGCCCGCTCGTCCGCGCTGCGCTCCGAGTACAGCGTCGTCGTCTCCACCACCGTCCCCGTCACGTCCATCATCGCCAGCTTGATGCCCGTGCGAAGCCCCGGGTCCAACGCCAGCACCGCCCGAGCCCCGGCAGGCGGCGTCAACAGCAGGTGCCGCAGGTTCTCACCGAAGACACCGATGGCGCCCTTGTCCGCGCGCTCCTTCAGCTCCGCGCGCAGCTCCGACTCCAGCGACGGCCCCATCAGCCGCTCCCACCCGTCCTCCACCGCCGCGCGCAATTCACCCGCGAACAACGACTGCGGCCGAGTCACCACCTTCGCGGTGAACAGCCCCTTCACCTCGTCGTCCGGAAGGCCCAGCTTCACCTTCAGCACACCCTCCTCTTCGCCGCGCAGCAGCGCCAGCACGCGGTGGGACGGGGCCTGGGACAGCGGCTCCTCGTGGCCGTAGTAGTTCTCGAACTTGGTCGTCTCGCCCTTCTTCGCCGGCACCACGTCCGAGCGCAGCGTGCCCCGCCGCGTGCACAGGTCGCGGGCCTCGCGGCGCAGTCGCGCGTCCTCCGCCACGCGCTCGGCGCAGATGTCGCGCGCGCCCGCCAGCGCCGAGGCCACGTCCGTGACACCCTTCTCCGTGTCCACGTAGGGCTTCACGCGCGCGTCCACGCTCTCCCCACGCTGCCCCTCCTGCTTCCACACCAGGTCCGCCAGCGGCTCCAGCCCCTTCTCCCGGGCGATGGCCGCGCGCGTCCGGCGCTTGGGCTTGTACGGCAGGTACAGGTCCTCCAGCTCCGCGCGCGTGCGCGCCGCCTGGAGCGCCTTCGACAGCTCCGGCGTCAGCTTCCCCTGCTCCTCGATGCTGCGCAGGATGGTGTCGCGCCGCCCATCCAGCTCCGTGCGCTCCTCGGCGCGGTCGAGGATGGCCTGGATCTGGACCTCATCCAGGCCCCCCGTGGCCTCCTTGCGGTAGCGCGCGATGAAGGGGACCGTGCCCCCCTCCTCGTGCAGCGCGAGGGTCCGGTCCACCTGCTCCGGCTTGATGCCCAGCTCCTGGGCCAACGCGGCGGCATAGACGTGCATGGGCCCGTCTATACCCCGGTCCGCGCGCGTCTCCCAGTGACGCGACGCCGCCTCCCCTGCCCTACTTCCGGACGAGTCGAATGTCGTCCAGCGCCACGTTGTACCCCGTGCTCGCCGCGTTCTTCCCCACCACCGTGAACGTGAACGCCTTGGGCTCCAGGTCCGTGAACGTCACCGTCCCCAGCTCCACCTCCGCGTACGCCGTGCCGCTCGCGTACTCGTCCCGCGTCCCGCCTACCACCACGCCGCCCACGTCCAGTTGGTACTGCCCGCGCGCGGCGTTGCGCTTGGTCCGCACCTGCACCGCGAACGTGCCCACCGTGCGCGGATAGAGCGTGTACGTCACTTTCGCGCCCACGGCGCCCGTGTTGTGGTAGCGCAGCCCGCCCAGCTCGGCGCCCGTCTCCACGGCCGTGGAGGACACGTCCCCGGCGCTCGTCGGCTTCAGGTTCTCCGCCTGGTACACCAGCACCTGCGCGTCGTGCTCCACCGAGCGCCCCAGGCGCTTCAGCACCTGGTCCACGTAGAGCGACTGCGGCACCAGCTCATTGCCGGACGTCGCCACCTCCGCCAGGTCCGCGGGCGCCGTCTTCGTCGTCACCGACACGTCCACGGTCGTCGCGCTGCCGCGCATGCCAATCACATAGCCCTGCCCATACTGCTGCGAGCGCACGACGCTGGTGCCACCGTACGCCGGAGCCTTCGCCCCGTTGGTGTTCCAGAACACGCTCTGCGTCGTGGTGACGCCGTGGCTCGTCGTGCCGTAGGGCGTCCGGTCCGCCGCCTCGAAGCGCTCCTGGTAGAGCGTCGCGTTGTCCACGAGGTTCGCCGCGCTCAGGTGCATGTGGAAGTCAGACACCTTCTCGCCGTTGGACGCCCGGTTGTTGAACAGCACGTTGCCGGTGGTGTGCATGGAGCGGAAGTCGAAGTTGTGCCGCCCACCAAACGCCACGCTGTCCTTGATGAGGCTGTCACTGCTCCGGATGGAATACAGGTAGCCGTTTCCGCCACCGCCCTTGTACTGGGGCTTGTCCATCTCACACGCATCCACGGTGACGTTGCGCGAATAGTTCAGGTCGATGCCGTTGGACAGCAGGTGCACGTCCTGCGTGTTGGACGGCGGCCGGTAGGAATTGACGCCGCGGATCCACCCGTCCACCACGTGGTTCATCATCACCGCCGTCGCCTCGTGCATCGCGTACGCGCCCGTGCCCGGCACCGTGTAGTCCTCCTCGCCCGTCCCCGCGGTGGGGTTCTCCCGCATGCCGATGGACAGGTGCTCGATGCCCACCTCCGACAGGTGCGCGGGGACGCGGTACACGCGCGCCGCATCGCGCATCAGCAAGCCCTGGCGCAGCGGGATGTCCAGCGTCAGCGTCCGCGTGGCCGCGTCCACCGCCACCACCTGCCGGTAGAAGGACGGCCCGGGCAGCGACGTCCACGTGGTGCCCATGTTGAGCTCCTCGCTGCGCGCCGCCGTCAGGTCCGCCCGCACCACCACCCACGTCCCCACCGCGTAGCCCGTGACGCTCGCCACCTGCACCCGCGTCGCCTGGTGGGGCGCGTCCTGCGTCAGCGCCGTCGTCCCCGTCGCCCCGGACGTCCAGGACACGGAGGACTCGCGCGGCGCCACCATCACCACCCGCTTGCTGCGCATGTCCGTCGCCGCGTTGTAGAGGAACGTCGCCGTGGCGCCCGCCCCCCGCAGCACCTGTCTCTTATACAATCTGACGCTGCCGACGAACTC
>NZ_RAWA01000329.1 GCF_003611675.1 Corallococcus sp. CA053C | reverse complement strand
GGCGGGGGCCGCAGTTCGCTCGGCTCCATCCGGGGCATGCTTCCCGAGGCGCCCTTCACCGGCGGCCGGGACATGTCCGTGGGGGCGCGCATGTCGCCGTGGCCGGAGCCGGACTGGGAGCCCGCCGTCGACGCGCGCGGGTGCGAACCCGTGCCGGGCACGAGCGGCTTGGGGTGGGAGCCCGTGCCGCTGGTGGACGACGGCGCGTACTCCGCGAGCCGGTCGCCCAGGGCCTCCTTGAAGAACTGCGCCACCGACGCGGGCGACGAGGACAGCCGGTGGTGCGCGATGACCGCTTCAATCTCCTCGCGCATCGCCGCCGCCGAGGGCGTGCGCCGCGCCGGGTCCTTCACCAGGGCCCGGAGGATGAGGTCGGACACGTCCTGCGGGATGTGCGGCTTGAGCTGCGAGGGCACCGGCGCCGGCTCGCGCACGATGGCCGCGAGCGTGGCCGCGTCGTGGTCGCGGCGGAACGGCAGCTGCCCGGTGAGCAGCTCGAAGAGGACGACGCCCAGCGCGAAGACGTCGTTGCGCCAGTCCAGCTGCCGGCCGCTGGCGGCCTCCGGGGACAGGTAGGAGATCTTCCCCTTGATGACGCCCGCCTGCGTGTGCTCCTCGCCCTGCACCTTCGCGATGCCGAAGTCGCTGAGCTTGATGGCACCGTCCAGCGAGATGAGGACGTTGTGGGGGCTCACGTCGCGGTGCACCACCGGGTGCGCGACGCCGCTCGGGTCCACGTAGCTGTGCGCGTAGTGCAGGCCCGCCGCCACCTCCGCGACGATGCGCAGCGCGTGCTCCAGGGGCAGCGCCATCCCCTTGCGGCGCAGCTCCGTGAGCAGCCGCTTGAGGTCCGGGCCGCGCACGTACTCCATCAGGATGTACGCGACGCCGTCCGTCACGCCCACGTCGAAGGTCTGCACGACGTTGGGGTGCGTGAGGCGGGCGTTGGCGCGCGCCTCCGCGAAGAGCATGTCGACGAACTCGGGGTTCTCCGCGAACTGCGCGAGGATCTTCTTCATCACCACGTACTTCTCGAAGCCCTTCGCGCCCTGCTGCTTGGCGAGGAACACCTCCGCCATGCCACCCTGCCCCAGCCGGCGGATGATCTGCAGCCGCGCGCTCTGGGCGGTGAGGTCCGTGGGCGAGCTGTGCTTCATCGACGCGGGGTCGATGTTGGTGGAGCCGAACAGGTACTGGCTGAGCGCGCGCTGCTCCAGCGCTTCGATGTCGTCCTGCACCTTGTCCGTCAGGGGAATGCGCGCCAGGAGCCCCTGGAACTGCGCCAGCGCCGGCGCCCGCGCGGTGCCGCCGCAGATGGGGCACACGCGGTCCAGGTTGCCCTTGGCGCGCAGGACCTCCAGGTACTCGGAGGCCTGGATGCGCTGGTGATACACCTGCCCGCAGTTGCGGCAGTCGCACGGCAGCCACAGCGTGGCCAGCTTCACCGGCAGCGTCTTCCCGGAGCGCGCGAGCAGGCCCAGCATCGGCGGGGGCAC
This sequence comes from Corallococcus sp. CA053C, assembly GCF_003611675.1. Taxonomy (GTDB): domain Bacteria; phylum Myxococcota; class Myxococcia; order Myxococcales; family Myxococcaceae; genus Corallococcus. The sequence goes on along the minus strand of NZ_RAWA01000329.1, from coordinate 9,797 downwards.
GCGGCTCAGGAACACCTGGGCGCCCTGCGCCGCGACCTCCAGCACCTGCTCGAAGCGGGGCAGCGCCTCCGGCTCCGCCTTGCTCACGTGGCAGCAGTCGAACGCGACGCGCCCCTCCAGGCCCGACGCCAGCCGGCGCACGTTGAGGTCGCCCTTGAGGACGGACGCCAGCGTGATGAAGGTGATGTCGTCCTGGACGATCTTCAGATGCGAGGCGAGCTCGGAGGACTCCGACGGCGTGCTCGCGCGCAGGTAGCGCAGCACCGCGGGGTCCACCGTGGAGAACTGCTGACGGCGCGCGAAGTCGAAGAACTCCGTGGGCTCGTCCGCGAACTCCAGCGGCTGGGCGCACACGGGGCACGCGTGCGCGGGCGCCCCGCCCTGCTCCAGCACCTTCGCCTCGTCCACCAGGTTGACCAGCCGCAGCCGGTCCTCCTTGCAGAAGCGGCAGGTGTACGGCGCCAGCAGGGAGAGGACGCGCGCGACGCCCGCGAAGCCCTCCACCATGTTGAGCTGATCCACCACGATGGGCGGCGCGTTGATGACGTACAGCCCCGCCACGCCCTGCGGCGGGTGGCCGACGAACTCAATCCACTTGCGCACGCCGAACGAGCTGATGCGCTCCAAGAGGCCCAGGTCCACCACCAGCAGGCCGTTGAGGCCCTTGGTGGACGAGGCCAGCGGGAACGTCTCGTCGATGACACCAGACACCCGGACGTGGAGGAGGTTTCCCACGCGCACGGAGGTGATGCCGGCATTGGAAGTTTGGCTCTCCACCCGCCTTACCCTCGTTCCAGACAGAACAGCAGGGACTTGGGCTGCGCGGCCCTGCGGCGCGCCTCCCCCAGGTCCACGGCGCACGTGAACACCGTTCCGCGCCCCGGGACCACCCGCACCGCCACCGCATCGCTGTGCTCCAGGATGCGGCGCAGACCCAGGCCCGCCCCACCTCCGGAAGCATCCACCTGCGCCTTGCCACCCCATGCGCGGAGCACCCGGACCAGCGGCGATGCCGTCAGCCGTCCGAAGCGATCCACCGCCTGCAACCACGCACGGCCCGGCTCCATGCCCCACTCCAGCAGGCACGCATCCTCCGGGGCCACGTGCTGCACCTGTCCCCGGCGGTGCGCGTACTTGGGCGCGCCCGTCTCATCCACCGGCGCGTCCAGGAGCGCGTTCGCCGCGAGCTCGTGCGCCACGTCCGCCACGAGCCCCGCCGCCACGCGCGAGCCTCCCGCCTCCAGCACCGCCGCCGAGGCCGCCTCGCACGCCGGCCCCACGTCCGCCACCTGCGTCAGCGGCGCGCGGGACACCACGGCCTGGGCGGGCATCAGGCTGTCCCCGCGAAGGAGCGCGGCCAGCAGGCGCACCTCCCACGCGGAGGGCTCCCCGTCCGGTTCGCGCGTCGCCAGCAGCAGCGCCGGCGAAGCCCGGTCCAACATCTCCGCCTGCGCGGCGCCGAGCCGCCCGTCGAAGAGCACCAGCCTGCGCGCGGGGCCTGCCCCATGCCGCAGCAGGAGCCCGTCCCGGGCGAGCGCCCCCGCCGCCCGCTCCATCGCGGCGGGCGTCAGGGAGTCGTCCGGAGTCAGCTCCAGCAGGGGGTTCTTCGAGGGCGTCGCGGTTTCCAAAGGGCCTACTAGTAACGCAGCCGGATTTCGCTGAAGAGGCCCTGGGGAGGCGCGGGGAAGCCGTGCGACTCCTCGTACTGGGCGTTGAAGAGGTTGGTGCCCAAGAGCGACACCGCCACGCGCTCGTGCACCTGGAAGCCCACGCGCGCGGAGGCCGTGATGTAGCTGGGCATCTTCACGCGGGTCGTCGTGCCGCTGATCTCGTCCACGACGAAGCCCGGGTCGAAGCGCGGGCCCACGAAGAGGCCGTAGATCTCCACGAACGCGACCTTGCCGATGTTGGTCCGGCCGCGGGCGTAGATGCGGTGGCTGGGCGCGTAGTCCAACGCGTAGTCCGGGCCGCCGTCCGCGGGCAGCGCCCGGGCGTCCAGGAACTGGTAGGCCACGTCGAAGGAGGAGTTGAGGGCCGGCACCTGCGCGGCCGCCTCCGCCTCGAAGCCCGCCACGCGCGCGTCGCCCAGGTTCTTGAACTGGGACGTGGAGCCGAAGAGGAGCTCCTGATTGATGAAGTTGTTGGCGCGGTTGTAGAAGGCCGTGCCCGTCAGGCGCACCTTGCGGTCCAGGGGCCAGAAGTCCACCGCGGCCTCCACCGTGTCCAGCGTCTCCGCCTTCAGGGCCGGGTTGCCCAGGAGCGTGGCGGCGTACATCTGCTGGTTGATGGCGAGCTCCGCCAGGGTGGGCGCGCGGAAGGCGCGGCCGTAGTTGGTGCGCAGCGTGAGCAGCTCCGGAATGGCGTGGAAGACGACGCTCGCGCGCGGGGAGATCTGATCCGTGCGCGCGGTCCACACGCGCTCGGGGATCTGGTAGCGGTCGTAGCGGGCGCCCGCGCCCAGCACCAGCCGGTCCGTGGCGCGGTACTCCGCGTCCACGAAGCCGCCCAGGATGGTCTGCCGGGTGTCATCCAGGCCCAGGCCGGAGAGGATGTTCTGGTTGTTCACCTGGTCGGCCTTCACGTCGCCGCCCACGGTGAGCGACAGCCGGTCCAGGGAGAACAGGGCCCGGGCCTCGCCGCCCAGCCGGCGGCGCTTGCCCAGCGCGGACTCCAGCGCGCCCGTGACCTGGTTCTCCAGCGCCACGTCGCGGCGCTTGAAGAACGCGTAGCCCTGGGCGAACACGCGCACGTTCTCGTTCACCTGCTGATCCACCTGGATGGCGGTGTTCAGGTTCTGCACGTGCTCGTTGTCCTGCGACGTGTAGTGGCAGCGGCCGCAGTTGCCCACGGTGGAGATGTTCTGCCCGCCCGGGCGGCCGATGTTGCCGTCCGTGAAGTCCGCGTCCAGCGACACGGCGCCGACGCGCACCTTGCCGTTCACCTGGTGCACCAGCGAGTCCTCGTTGTCGTCCACCTGGCCCACGCGCGGATCATTGAAGAGCTGCGGGCCGTCCGAGCCGAAGCCGTAGTAGCCGAGCAGCGCCTCCACGGGCCCGCCCTTGCCGGCCACGGTGGTCTGCAGCCGCCACGTCTTGTCCTGGCCCGCGAGGATGCGCGCGTCCGCGCCGATGCTCTGGCCCTTGGGGATGAGGTCCGCGGGCTGCCGCTCGATGATGTTGATGACGCCGCTGAAGGCGTTGGAGCCGTAGAGCGACGAACCGGGGCCGCGGATCACTTCCACCTGCTTGAGGTTCGTGAGCGGCGTCGTCTCATCCGCGTAGAACTGGCCCGTCCAGGGGTCCGTCAACGGACGGCCATCCTTCAGGAGCAGGAGGCGGTTGGACAGGTAGTTGGAGCCCAGGCCGCGCGCGCTCACCGCCGCCTTGCGCATGGAGCCCCGGCGGCACTCCATGCCGGGGAAGTACTGGATGGCTTCGCAGAGGGAGAACTGGCCGGTGCCCTCCAGCTCCTCGGCGGGGATCCACGACACCGTGAGGGGCACGTCCGCGATGCGCTGGCGGCGCTTGGACGCCGTCGTCACCACCGCCTCGCTGAGGACGCGGTTGACGGACTCCTCCAGCGAGGACGCGGCCAGCGGATCCGGCCCGTCCAGGCCCGCGAGCCCCGAGGGCGGCGGCATGGCGCGATCCGGGCTGGGCTCCGTGAAGGGCGCGCGGTCGGGCACGTTGCTGGTGCTGCCCAGCGGCTCCGACGCCGGCAGGGGCACGCCCCCGGCGGTGGCGTTGGCGGGCGGCGTGGCGGGCACGTCCGAGGGCAGCGTCGCGGTCGCGGGGGCGCCCGAAGGGCCCGGAGACGCGACCGGCAGCGGCTCCGGGGTCGGCAGCGCCGCGGCCGGGGAGTACGGATCCACCGGCGTCGCCGAGGGCTCGCTGGCGAGGGTGGGATCGTCCACGGACAGCCCCGTGGTGTCCGGCCCGGGCGTCGCGGGAGGAGGCGTCACCGGAGCGCCGGCCTTGCCCTTGCGAGGCTTCGCGGCGCGAGGTGTGCGCGGAGTGGCGGCGGGAGTCCGCTTGGCGCGCACGGGCTTCGTGCGCGTCTTTGGCGCGGGCTCGGCCGCGTCCTGTGCCTGGCCCACGGCCGGAGACAGCAGGCTCAAGGCGCACAGCACCAGAGGCAGGTACATGCGCGCGCTCTTACGCCCCAAGACCATCTTCGCCGCATGGTTTTGCGGCCCACAGTACCCAGTCGAGTCCATCGTTCTCAATTCCACGAGGGGAAGCAGAGAGCCTTCAGCGGTCCTGTACGCCCCGGTTCAATGCCGATGCGCCTGACAATCGTCCAAACGGGCGAACTTCCACCCCTGAACGATAGCGCTCACGCAGGGAAGCTACCGCAGTCACTCCACCGGGGCCAAGTCGTGGCCACCGATGCTGCCAAATCCCGCGAGTCAGCCTCTGGGGGCTCGCGGATCAGCCCCTCCGGGTTCAGTCGTCCGGCTGCTCGGAGGTCAGGGCCAGGTCGTCCGCGAACGGCGGCAGCGCCGGTCCCAGCAGCTCCGAGCGCACCAGCACCGGCGGCTCCACCCGCAGGTCGGGCGCGTCCGCGAAGACGGGCTGGCGCTTCGGCGGGCCCTGCGTGACGAGCCTGCGGAAGTCCTCGAATTCGCGGCCCGGAATGGCGGTGAACCCGTCGAACGGGGCCACCCCTCCCAGCGTGGAAAGGGACTGGGACAGGGCGTCCGCCCCGCCCTTCAGGTCCACCAGCACCGCGCCCGGCACCTTGCCGCTGCGGAAGAGCACGCGCACGTCCTTGGGCGCATGCGCCACCGGCACGAGCGCGGCCTCCGCGCCCTTCGCCTCCAGCATCTTCACCGCCGACTCCACGTTGGGCACCGGCACCAGCTTGAAATGACGCTGCGCGTCCAGGTCGCCGCCCAGGACGACGTGGGAGACGAACTTCGGATCCGAGGGGCCCGCGCCCTTGACGAGCGCCATGCGCTTGCCGGCGAGGTCCTTCACGGAGCCCTTCTGGGTGGAGATGATGGCCCAGCGCTGCTGCGTCTCACCGGCGCGCGGCGCGTACGCCACGGGCTGGGCCTTGGCGCCCAGCTGGACCGCGGCCCAGGCGTCCACCACGGCGAAGTCGATGAGCCCCTCGCCCACCGCCTTGGCGAAGTCCTCGTAGCGGCCGAAGCTGCGGGCGGCCACGGGGCGGCCCAGGCTGGCTTCCATCTTCTGGGCCAGCGCTTCGGCGTACTGGAAGCGCTCCTGCCCGTCCGACAGCGAGGTGGCGAGGAACACGCCCAGGGTCGCCTTCTTCGGCGCCGCGGACGCGGGGACGGCTGCGAGGAACAACACGGCGGCGAGCACCTGGCTCCACCGCGCGACACAGGCTGACATCTTCACGGCGTCTCCTCCGCGGTGGCCCCGGACGGCGCGGCGCCCTGGGCGTCGCCAAGTCCGTAGAGTCCCTGCAGGCGTTCCTTCCACTCCCGCACCTGGGCGGCACGGGCACCCGCGCCCGACGCCAGATAGCGGCGCCACGCGTCCACGGCCTCGGCGGGCTCGTGGCGGCGCTCCTGCGCGTCGATGCCCAGGTTGAGCGCCGCGACGGGTACGCTGTTCTCCAGGCGCTTCCAGGTCGCGAGCGCACCCGCGGTGCCGCCCTGGCGCCACTCCACGCACGCCAGGTTGTGCTGCACCTGCGCGTCGTCGGGCGACGTCGCGAGCGCGGCCTTCAGGGCCTTCTCCGACGCCTTCATGTTGCCGGAGGCGTACGCGAGCGCCGCCTCGCGCCGCAGGAGCGCGCCGGTGAGGGCGCCCGTCCAGCGCGGCTGCCCGGGCATGGGCTTCTTCTGCGCCGCGGTGAGCAGCTTGCGCGAGGGCGCCACCTTGCCCTGGCGGTACAGCACCCACGCGTCCGCCAGCGCGCGCGAGTTGGGCCACGCCCACTCAGGCACGGGGGTGAGCGCGCGCTTGATGCCACCCGAAGCGTCCGCGAACCGCCCCTCCTCCGCGCGCGTGAGCGCCCGGGCGAACACCGCCAGCTTCGCCAGGTCCGTGCGCTTGCCGGTGCCCAGACGGTCCACCGCGTCCAGGTCGCGGTTCGCCGAGGCCGCGTCGCCGGCCTCCAGCTTCGAGAGGGCCCTGCGCACCAGCACGCGCGGCAGGTTCGCCTCCGCCACCTTCGCGGCGACCTTGGAGGGGCCCGCGTCCGTCAGCCGCTGCACGGCGGCGTCCACCTGGCCCAGCTCCACCTCCGCGAGCGCGGCGCCCGCGGACGCCTCCGCGCGCTGATCCGGCTCCTGGGTGGCTTCCCCGGCCTGGGTGAACGCGGTGAGCGCGGCCTGCGCGTCGCCTCCGCCCAGCCGCGAGTAGCCCAGCAGCAGGTGCTCGCGCCAGGTCGCGCCCGGCAGCGTCACGGTGCCCTCCAGCACCTTGCGGGCCTCCGCGTACTGGCGGGCGTCCAGCAACACCGCGCCCAGGCGGCGGCCCATGGGCACGGAGCGGTCCAGGTCATACGCGCGGCGCAGGTCGCGCACGGCGTCGTCCAGGCGCTGCGTCCCGGCGCGGTCGCGCGCGCGGTGGGCCAGGGCCTGGGCCAGCCACTGCTTCGCGGTGGCGTTGTTCGGTTCGAGCTGGAGCGCGCTGCCGTAGTCCTCGATGGCCTGGTCCCACTGGCCGGTGGCGAAGTGATCCGCCCCCAGCAGGTTCCAGCCCAGCGCCTGGCGCGGCGCCATCTCCACCACGCGCCGGTGCACCTCCACCGCGCGCTGGAAGCGGCCGGCGCGGCGGTTGACGGAGCCCAGCGTCGCCCACAGCTCCAGGCTGCCGCCGCCCGCCTTCACCGCGCTCTCCAGGAACTGGATGGCCTCCTCGTGGCGCGCCTGCGCCTGGAGCGCCTTGCCCACGGCGATCTGTCCCATCAGCAGGCCGGGCTGGAGCGCCAGCACCTTGCGGAACTCGGCTTCCGCCTGCGCGGGCTGCTTCTGCGCGAGCCGCACGTCACCCAGCAGCAGGTGCGAGGCGGGCGTGTCACTCACCTTCACCAGGGCCAGCGCCTGCGTCTCGGCGCGCGGCACGTCCCCGGCGGCGAGGTACAGGCGCGCGAGCTTCTCCTTCGGCTCGGGCACCTGGGGGAACTTCGTCACCAGCCGCTCCAGGAGCGCGCGGGCCTCCGGCACGCGGCCCTCCAGCTCCAGCACGGAGGCGAGGCCGATCTGCGCGGGCGCGGACTCCGGCCGGCCCGCCTGGGACTTCTCGAAGGCGGCGCGCGCGGCGGGGGCGTCCCGGCGCAACAGGTGCGCCTTGCCCAGCAGCTCGTGGATCTGGAAGTCGTTGCCGGCGAGCTTCTCCGGGCGCAGCACCAGGTAGCGCTGCAGCCGCGTCACGGCCCGGTTCCCGTCCTGGGCGTAGAGGTAGTAGCTGGCCAGGTAGTAGTGGACGATGAGGTGGTCGGGCTGATCCGCGGCGGCCACCTTCTCCAGCACCGGCACGGCCTCCGCGAAGCGGCGCAGCTTGAAGTACGCCGTGCCCAGCGGGTACGCGAGCGTCAGGTCCTCCGGGTTCTGGGCGAACACGGGCTGCACGCGCGCCACCGTGCGCTGGAAGTCCTGGAGCGCGTTGGCGGCGGTGCCCAGGCCCGCGGCGGACGCGACGGAGCGCGGATCCTCGCCGAGCGCCTGTTCGAAGAGCTGGAGCGCCTTGCGGAACTTCTCCTCCGCCTCCTTCTTGTCGCCCTTGGCGAGGGCGGCGTTGGCGGACACGAGCACCTGGTCGCCCTGCTCCGAGAGGCGCTGGGCCTCCGTGGCGGGGGGCGGCCGGAACTGCGCGAGCGCCGTCGGCGGGCCGGCCAGCGTGGCCAGCAGGACGAGCGCGGTGGAGACGCGGCGCGGGGGACGGGAGGATGGACGCATGCGGTTCGTCACGGCGTGGGGGCGGGGCTGAATTCGGCGACGATGACGGTGATGTCGTCGCGCTGGGGCTGGCCGGCGCTGTAGGCGCGCACGTCCGCGAGGAGCGCGTCGCGCAGGGCGTCGGCGGGGAGGTGGGCGTTGGCCTGGAGCGCGGCGGCCAGCCGCTGCGTGCCGTACAGCCGGTTGGCGCCGTCGCGCGCCTCGGTGAGGCCGTCCGTGTACCAGACCACGATGTCGCCGGGCCGCAGCTGCGCCTGGCGTGAGGTGAACTGCGACGCGACGCTCGCGCCCAGCAGCGGGCCGCGCGCGGGCAGGGACGCCATCTGTCCGCTGTGGCGGTTGAAGACGGCGGCCGCGGGGTGTCCGCCCGCCGCGTAGTCGATCTGGCCGTTGTAGACGTCGATGACCGCGAGCGCGCTGGACATCTGGTGCTCGCCCCGGCCCACGTTGGCCAGCGTCACGTTGAGCGCGGTGATGAGCATCTGCGCGTGCACCTGCGACGGCTCGCGCAGCGTCATCGCGGAGGCGAAGCCGCTGGTGGCGCTGGTGGCCACGAGCGACGTGGACAGGCCGTGGCCCGTCACGTCGCCAATGCCGATGACGACCCGCCGGTCATCCAGCGCGGCGCGGAACCACCAGTCGCCGCCGCACGCGTCCGCGGGCACCACGAGCCCCGCGAGCCGCAGGGGGCCCACCGTCACCGCGTCGCGGCCGGGCAACAGCGTCTCCTGCACCGTGCGCGCGAGCGACACCTCACGCTCCAGCTGCGCCTTGGCGCGCACGTCCTCCAGCAGGACCTTGATGCGCTCGGCCATGTGGTTGAACACCACGCCCAGCGTCGTCACCTCGCGGCCCGCGCCCGGCGCCGTGCCCGCGCGGGCGCCCAGGTCACCGGCGGCCAGCTGCATCACCTTGCCGGTGAGCGCGCCCAGGGGCCGGGTGATGCGGCGGCTCTGGTAGGCGGCGATCACGCCCGCCAGGACGACGAAGGCCAGCCCCAGCTGCAGGATGCGCACGGTGTTGGCGCGCACCGCGGCGCGGTTGGACTCCTCCAGGTCGTGGAGCTGCTTCTGCAGGTCCTCCAGCGAGTAGCTGATGACCACCACGCCCTTGCCGCCCTGCGAGCCGTAGTCGAGCGGCTCCTGGAACTCGAAGACGGGCTGGCCGTTGAAGAAGGCGCTCGCCCAGCGGCGCTCCGCGGTGCGGCCCCCGGAGGGAGAGCCCAGCTTCGCGGCCGGGTCGCTGTCCGCGACGAGCTGCGACTCCGCGTCGAACATCTGCACGCGCAGGATGTTGCGGTTGTCCGCGATGATGGAGCGCGCCACCTCCGTGAGGAACGCGTAGTTGTTGTCGCGCAGGCTGGTGGCGGAGGAGAGCGCCAGGGTGTGGCTCACCGTCTGGCCCAACTCGCGCGCCTGGGACTGGAGCCGCTGGGTGAAGCGGTCCGACGCCGCCGTGAGCGCCGTCTCCGTCGTCTTCGCCGACAGCGCCGCCAGCAGGCCCACGATGAGGATCACCAGCGCGCCCGTGGTGAGCAGCAGCAGCTGATCCAACCGGAGCCCGCGGATGGCGGCCACGTTGGGCAGCTCGCCGGCTTCCAGGGGGGCGATGAGGGTGTGCGTGGCGTCGGACTGTGGCAGCCCGAGCGCTCCTGTCATCCGGGTGGCCGTGTGGTCGCCACCCGGGAGGGCGGTGAGCTCGCGGGAATGGGTGCCGGTATATTCCGGAGGCGGCGGGGGCGTGGCGTCCGGCGCGTCCGGGGACTCGTCAGAGCCATCAGGCGCGGAATCAAGGCGCGTGTTCGTACGGGACAAAGGCACACCTGGGGGTGCCCGCGTGGGGAATACACGGGCGGGGCGGCGCGGACTGTATCTCACTTCCTCATTGACGCGAGGAGTCCGCCTACCATCCCCCTCCCCCC
>NZ_RAWA01000328.1 GCF_003611675.1 Corallococcus sp. CA053C | reverse complement strand
GGAGGGGCTTCGTCATCGCGCAAGGGCCCGAATTTCCGGCCTTTAGCGCGTGCCGGGAGGGACAGATCTCCTTAACAGTGCCTTCCAGGTGGGTCAAACATTCGAACAGGAACGGGTGTTCAGGGGATTCCCACGGCGCGGCGGACCTGGTCCATCAGGCGGGTGGCCTCCGCGCGGGCGCGCTGGGCGCCGTCCTGGAGGATGCGCTCCACCTCCCCCGGGTCCGCGAGCAGCTCCGCGCGGCGCTGACGGGCCGGGCCGAAGTTCGTGTGGAACGCCTCCAGGAGCTTCTTCTTGTAGTCGCCGTAGCCCTTGCCGCCGGCCTTCCACGTCGCGTCCACGTCCGCGAACTCCGCGGCCGGGAGCATCAGCTTGAGCAGGTCATAGAGCGGCGCGTCCTGGGTGGGCTTGGGTGCCTCCACCGGGGTGGAGTCCGTCTTGATGGACATGATCCGCTTCTTGATGTCCTTCTCGTCGCCGAACAGCTCCAGCGTGTTGCCGTAGGACTTGGACATCTTGCGCCCGTCGATGCCGGGCACCGTCGCGGCGGACTCCTGCACGTGAGCGGCGGGCAGCTTGAGGATGCCGGGCGCGTGGCCCCGCTCCTTGCCCTCCGGATCCGCGGGATCGTAGCCGGGGACGTACTGGGTGTTGAACTTCACGGCCCAGTCGCGCGCGAACTCGATGTGTTGGATCTGATCCTTGCCCACGGGCACGGCGTCCGCGCTGTAGAGCAGGATGTCCGCGGCCATCAGCACCGGGTAGGCGAAGAGGCCGAAGTCCGGGCTGATGCCCTGCGCGACCTTGTCCTTGTAGCTGTGCGCGCGCTCCAGGTTCGACTGCGGCACCACGGTGCCGAGGATCCAGTAGAGCTCCACCACTTCCTTCACGTCGCTCTGGCGGAAGAGCACGGCCTTCTTCGGATCCAGGCCCAGCGACAGGTACGTGAGCGCCGCGTCGCGCGTCAGCTCCAGCGCCAGCTTCGGATCCCGCACGGTGGTGAGCGCGTGGTAGTTGGCGATGAAGTAGTACGCCTCGCCCTGATCCTGGAGCTGCACGAACTGCCGCATCGCCCCGTAATAGTTGCCAATGTGCAGCCTTCCGGACGACTGGACACCTGAGAGAGTCCGCATAGCGATTGCCATTCCAATGACGGGTGGAGGACACGGCTCGTTCGCATACCCGCCCCGCCCCTGCAACCTTCCGTTGAGGCTGGCGCCCTGCTTCCCGGAGCCCACATCCGCGCCCCGCTTCCGTCTGGAATATTGCGTCCGGCCAGGAAAAGCCGAGCAGTTCCAGGGGGTTGAGAGGGCTCGGGTCTACCGCTACCCTGGCGGCTGACGCAACAGTCGGCCCGCCTTGGAGGGCGCCACAGGATGGAAGCGTTCACGGGAAACCTGGCCAGCTACCGGCTCCAGCTGGTGTTGCCGCCGCTCTACTCGACGCCAGGACTGGAGGGGACGCTGCGGGTGGAGCGGGGCGCGGTGCGCCGGGAGTTCTACCTGCGGGATGGGCACCTCGTCGGCGTGGCCTCCACGGATCCGCGCGAGCACCTGGCGCAGGTGCTGGTGAACCTGCGCATCCTGGACGCGCCCCGTGCGGCGGCGGCGTTCGAGGCGGCCGAGGGCGCGAACATGCCCTACGGCACCTACCTGGTGCAGCGCTGCTTCGTGGACCTGTCGCAGCTCATCGAGGCGATGGAGCACAAGGCGCGCGAGGCGCTCTTCGACTGCTACGCCTGGGAGTCGGGCGAGGTGGAGTTCACGCCGGGCCTGCCCCTGCCGGGGCGCGCGGTGGGGCTGCGATTGCCCTTGAACACGCTGCACCGGGACGCGGTGGCGCGCCTGCGCGAGTGGGCGATGTTCCGGGAGATCTTCCCCCGCCTGGACACGACGTTCCGTGTGTTCCGCGAGTTCGCGGTGGAGACCTTCTCCGAGGAGGAGGACGTGCTGCTGGACCTGGCGGCCGGAGGGGCCACGCTGGGCGAATTGCTCGCGAGCGCGCGCGAGGCGCCCCTGTTCGCCGCGCGCTGGGTGCTGCACCTGTACCGGCGGGGAGCGCTGGCGCCGCACCGGGCGAAGGGGCTCCAGGTGGGCGAGTCCACGGAGTTCACGGAACTGCTGGCGCTGGTGCGCGCGTTCCTGTCCTCGCGCAAGTACGACCACGCGGTGGCGCTGGCGGCGCAGGTGCTGGAACGAGGCCCGGTGCCGGAGGCGCACGCGCTGTACCGCGAGGCGGAGGTGGGGCTGACGCTGGCGCTGAGTGATGAGTTGTTCGCGCTGGACGGGCGGCTGGTGTTCGAACCCATCCCCCGCCCTGCCCCGTCGGACCTGACGGCGGATGACTTGTATCTGTATTCGAAGCTGCGGGGCAGCCGGAGCATCCGTCAGGCGCTGCGCACGGCGGCCATGGGGGAGCTGGCCGCGTCGCGGTCGGTGCACCGGCTGATGGCTGCGGGGCTGATCCGCGTGGCCCCGCTGGCCGCAAATGACGTGACGCCCGTGAACCGGCGCACCACCACGGATCCGTATGGGCTGAGCGTGGTGGAGCTGGTGGGCGGGGGCTGAGGTCCGCGGATCAGTTGGGCCGCGCGAGCAGCTTGTCCAGCGCCGCGTAGCTCTGGTTGAGGCCCTGCTCCATGCCGGCCCCGACCATGCCCTTCAGGTCCTCGACGGTGTGGAACAGCGAGACGTTGACGAGCTTCGTGCGGCCGTCGCCCAGGTCCTCCAGCGTCATCGTCTCCACCACGACGTGGCCGGGCGTGCCGTCCCACTCGAAGGTCTGCTCGATGCGCTCCACGGGCTTCACCTCGCGGTAGCGCCCCTCGAAGCCGTGCGTGCCGTCGGGCGCGTGCTCGACGAAGCGCCAGTGGCCGCCGCGCTGGACGTCCATGCGCTCGACCACCAGCGTGTTGCCCCGGCCCCACCACTGCGCGACGAGCGCGGGGTCGGTCAGGGCCTTCCACACCCGCTCCCGGGACGCGTTGAAGATGCGTTCGATGCGGACCTCCCGCTCCGACGGTTGGGTGACCAGGGCCTTGGTGGAGGGGGTGACTTGGGTCGTCATGGCGTTCCTTTCGTGCGCTCGAGGAAGTCCTCGAGGTGATCCAGGCGCTGCTCCAACAGGGTCCGGTACGCAGCCATCCACCGCGCCACGTCCTCCAGCCGCTTCGGGCCGAGCCGGCAGTGGCGCACCCGCCCGACCTTCTCCGTCGTGACGAGGCCCGCCTCCTCCAAGATGCGCACGTGCTTCTGGAACCCCGTGAGCGTCATCTCGAAGTGCTCGGACAGGCTGCCAATGGACGTGCCGGACTCTCCCAGACGCAACAGGATGGCCCGGCGCGTCGGATCCGACAGCGCCGCGAAGGAACGGTCGAGGGCGGCTTGAGACTGAACCATTTGGTTCAGTGATAAGGCCTGAGGCTCACGGCGTCAAGGCCCCGGTTTGCCTGGGGCTTCGCGTGGGACCGACGTGGTTGTTGGGCTCAGTGCGCGGAGCGCGTCAGAGGGACGGCTGCTCCTGCTGCAGCAGGGCTTCCACCTGGCGCTGGAGGGCGTGCAGCTGGTCGAGCTTGTCCCTCAGGTCCCTGCGCATCTCCAGCTGGTCGGTGTGGAGGACCTCGTCGTGCAGCTCTTCGCTGCTTTCGGCGAGGCAGGCGTGGAGGAGGTGGACTTGCTGCGGGGTGAGCTCCAGGACCATGGGGCACCTCTCTGACAGCGGAACACCGTGAAGTGTAGCCACGTGCTCGCCCACTGCCCCAGGGCCCGGTCCCACATCGTTTGTCGGGTTGTTCGGTGTTCTACAAGCAGCCGACCGGTCCGCTGCCTGCCGCGGTGCGGCGCCCCTGTCTCCAGGCGCCGCCCCGCGGGTGCTGACTACCGGAGCGCGATGAGGGAGGCCACGAGCAGCGAGACGACGCTCATGACCTTGATGAGGATGGCCACGCCCGGGCCCGAGGTGTCCTTGAACGGGTCGCCCACCATGTCGCCGACGACGGCGGCCTTGTGGACCTGCGAGCCCTTCGCGTGGCCCGGCAGCTTGCCCTTCTCGATGTACTTCTTGGCGTTGTCCCAGGCGCCGCCCGCGTTGGCCATGTAGAGGGCCATCGTGGCGCCGACGACGAGCGCGCCGGCCAGCAGGCCCGCCAGCGCGGAGGGCCCCAGCACGTAGCCCACCAGCGGCGGGGCGACGATGGCGACGAGGCCCGGGAAGATCATCTCGCGCAGCGCGCTCTTGGTCGCGATGTCGACGATCTTCTTGGGGTCCGGGTCCGCCTTGAGCTCCATCAGGCCCGGGATCTCGCGGAACTGACGGCCGATCTCCTCGACGATGGCGCCGGCGGCGCGGCCCACGGCGAGCATCGTCGACGCGCCCACCAGGAACGGCAGGATGGAGCCGAGCAGCATGCCCACGATGACGTTCGGGTTGGTCAGCAGCAGGCTCATCTCCGGCAGGCCGGCGGCCAGCCGCGTGTGGTTGACCTCCAGGTTGAACGCCGAGAAGAGCGCGATGACGGTGAGCGTCGCCGAGCCGATGGCGAAGCCCTTGCCGATGGCCGCCGTGGTGTTGCCCACCGCGTCCAGCTCGTCGGTGATGGCGCGCACTTCAGGGCCGAGGCCGGACATCTCGGAGATGCCGCCCGCGTTGTCGGAGATGGGGCCGTAGGCGTCCACCGTCATCACGACGGCCGTGCCGCCCAGCATGCCCACCGCCGCCATCGCGATGCCGTACAGGCCGAGCGCCCGGTCCGCGATGTAGGCCACCAGGGCAATGGTGGCCATCGAGATGCCCACGCTCTCCATGCCGACGGCGAGGCCGCGGATGAGGTTGGTGCCCGCGCCCGTGATGGAGGCCTCCGCGATGCGCTGCACCGGCGTGGACGAGGTGTAGTAGTCCGTGACGAGGCCGATGATGGCGCCGCCGAACGCGCCCGCCGCCAGCGCGATCGTGATGTTCTGGGACAGGCCGAACACATTCATCATCACGTACGACAGCCCCACCAGGATGACGGGGGGCATGATGAGGGCGCTGCGCAGGACCTGCGCGGGGTTCATGGCCTTCAGCGCGCGTGCGATGAAGATGCTCAGCAGGCTGACCACCAGGCCCACCGCGGACAGCACGAGCGGGAGCACCACGCCCGCCACGCGCGCGGCCCCCGTCGCCGAGGGGTCCACCACGAGGCGGGAGAGCTCCGACGCGTTGGCGGTCAGCGCGATGGCCATCGCGGCGACGAGGGCGGCCACCATGGACTCGTAGATGTCGGCGCCCATGCCGGCCACGTCACCCACGTTGTCGCCCACGTTGTCGGCGATGACGCCGGGGTTGCGCGGGTCGTCCTCCGGGATGTTCTCGATGACCTTGCCCGCGATGTCGGAGCCGACGTCAGCGGCCTTGGTGTAGATGCCGCCGCCCACACGCGCGAAGAGCGCGATGGAGCTGGCTCCCACGGCGAACGAGTGGAGGATGGGGGCGAGGTGCGCGTTCCCCTTGAACGCGTAGTAGACGCCGCCCATGCCGATCAGGCCCAGGCCGGCGACGGCGAGTCCCATCACCGCGCCACCATCGAGCGCGACCAGGAGCGCGTTCGGCTTCGAGCCGGTGCGCGCGGCCTGCGCGGTGCGCACGTTCGCGTACGTCGCGGCCTTCATGCCGATGTAGCCCGCGAGCAGCGACAGGAACGCGCCCAGCACGAAGCTGCCGCTCGCCAGCCCGCCCAGCGTCAGGCCGATGATCACCGCGACGGCCGCGCAGTAGATCGCGAGCACCTTGTACTCGCGCACGAGGAACGCCATCGCGCCTTCGCGGATGTAGCCCGCGATGCGGTTCATCGTCGCGTCACCCTCCGGGAGCGACTTGACGCGGAAGTAGAAGAACGCGGAGAAGAGCAGCCCCACGGCGCCGATGACGCCCGGTGCGACGGCCCAGAAATTCGACTCGAGACTCGACAACTCCATCCATTCCTCCAGAGCAGTCACGGGGGCGTGACCTCCCCCCAGCGGGCCGCTCGTGTTCCGCAAAAATTTGTTTCGGGGGGGGCCTATACGTGATTTCAGCGCACGCGGGGAGCCTTCTCGAACGCGCCTGAAGCCCCGTCCCCACGAAAGGCGTGGGCCGTCACGGGTCAGGGCCACCCCTTCGAGGCCCCGGGAGCGTGCGGCCCTCTCACCGAGCGTGGGGTTGAGCCATCACGGAGCGTGGGAGAGGCCCCTGTTGCGAGCCCGATCCCCGCGTTCACGGTGAACTGAAAACCGTAAACATGGTTTTCACGGTTGTTTCAGCAGCAGCTGTTCCATGGATACGAAACCAGGGTGCGCGCCCATGGGCGGCACACCCTCCCGCGGCAACCCTGTGAGCTGGGCCATGAGGCGGCGTGTGTTCGCCTCACGGCGCCGCGCGAGCGGGACGCGGGCATCTGGCGGAACGCCACGCCCGGGTAGCCGCCGCCCGCGTCACAGGCAGGGCCCGCAGTCGCGCAGGCAGGACCGGTAGCTGGTGCCCAGGCCACACGACTCGGTGTATTGGCAGACGCCGTCCCCGCAGTGGAAGACGTCCGCGGTCCGCAGCCGCGTGGTGATGGGCCGGTAGCTCCTGCCCTGGTAGGTGCAGTGGGAGCGATAGGGTTTGAGGAGATTCGAGTCGCAGTACACGTCACAGCTCGACAGCGGGACGATGGGCGGACAGTTCTCCTCCACACGCTGGAGCGGCCCCGGCGACAGCGCACAGCCGCGCGGGGAGCTCTGGCTCCCGCGCAGCAGGCCCTGATCACTGGCCACGTAGATGCCTTCGTCGGTGAAGAGGTTTCCGAAGAAGCAGGCCTCATGTTCGGCGAAGCCCGAGAGCTCCAACGAGGAATAGGGAATGGTCTGTCCCCTGCTATTGAGTCCCAGCACGGAGATGGCCATCGTGTTCCCCGAGGTGGTGGTATGCGCGGCCAGACACGCCGACACCACCTGCTGCTCGGTCGTGGTGGCCCGCTGGCCGTCGGCCCAGTCCGGCGCGAGCCCGAGCAGGCCCACCCACGTATGCGTCCTCGCCGTTGTCGGGTTCCAGTAGCTGCGCGTCTGCCCCACCGGCACCGCGCACCGCACCACGTAGCGCATCACCATGTCGGCGAGCGTCGGGTTCGTCTGGAACCACGCGGCGAACTGGGCCGAGGACAGCCCGTTGAAGGACAGCCCGTTGAAGGACAGCCCGTTGAAGGACAGCCCGTTGCTGGACATGCCATTGAAAGACAGCCCGTTGAAGGACAGCCCATTCAGGGACGCCGACGCCTGCTCGACGGTGCCGGGCTCCTCGACGAGCGCTTCAGGCGGCTCTTCCGCCGGACCACACCCCGGCCCGACCATCAGCCATGACACCGCGAGCAACCACCCCATCCGAAGCGAAGGCGACATGCGTTCCCTTTCTGCAAGTCATTGAGGGCAACTCGAAATCCTCGCGTTGACGAAGCTCCGGGTTGCGAACCCCCTACCTGCGTGCAGGACAGCGTCGGGTGAGGAACAGCTTCCGCTCGTGAAAGGGCGCGCTCTCGGGCCTGACGCCAGCCCTCGTTCAGCCTCATGCACGAGCAGCTCCAAGAACATGCCCGCGGGGAATGCTCAAGAGCACGGGGCTGTAGCCGTCCCCTCCCCCGCGCCGGCCTCCGACGTCACGTCGCGGGCGGGCGCTTCCGGGCCGTGGGCTTCGGTTTGAACGCATCGCTGCGCGGGTGGAACTCGTCGTACACCTTGCGCAGCCTGGCCCCGTTGACGTGCGTGTAGATCTGCGTCGTCGCCAGGTCCGCGTGCCCCAGCATCTGCTGCACCGCCCGCAGGTCCGCGCCCCGCTCCACCAGGTGCGTGGCGAACGAGTGCCGCAGCTTGTGCGGCGACAGCGGCTTCAGGATGCCGGCCTTCAACGCATACCGCTTGAGCAGCTTCCAGAAGCCCTGCCGCGTGAAGCCTCCGCCGCGCGGCGTGACGAACAGCGCCTTCGCCTCGCGCCGGCCCAAGAGCTTCGGCCGGGACAGCGCCAGGAACGTCTGCACCTTTTCAATCGCCACGCGCCCCAGCGGGACGATGCGCTCCTTGGAGCCCTTGCCCTTCGCGATGAGGTAGCCCGCGGTGAGCTGCACGTTGTTGAGCTCCAGCGTGCACAGCTCCGTCACGCGCAGGCCCGTGGCGTAGAGCACCTCCAGCATCGCCTTGTCGCGCATGCCGGTGACGGTGCGCTCGTCCGGCGCGGCGAGCAGCTGCTCCACCTCCTCCAGCGTGAGGAACACGGGCAGCTTGCGGGGCGACTTCGGCGTGTCCACGTCCTCGGTGGGGTCCTTGTCCGCGAGCCGCTCCGCGATGAGGAAGCGGTGGAAGACGCGGATGGCGGCCAGGTGCCGCGCCTGGCTGCGGCGGCCCAGGCCCCGCTTGCCCAGCGTCGTCAGGTGCGCGAGCACGTCCTCCTGCGTGACGCGGCCCGCGTCGTCCTTGCCTCGCGAGCGCAGGTCCTCGAAGTACACCGTGAGGTCCGCCGCGTAGGCGTCCACCGTCTTGCCGGACAACCCCCGCTCCGCGCGGATGAAGGCGATGAACGCGTCGAGCAGTCCTTCCATGGGCCCGGAGGGTAGCGAAGGAGCGGGTCCCCGTCACGGATGCGCGTTATGGAGGAACCCTGTCCTCGCAACACCCGACCCAGGAGCAACCGATGATGCGTGCACAAGGCTGGATGTGGATGGCGGTCCTGACCCTCGCAGGCGTGGGCGCCACGGCGCGGGCACAGGAGCCCGCCCCCTTGACGACGCCGTCCACGAAGACGCGGACCGGCACGGTGAAGGAGCTCACCGCGACCTCCATCTCGCTGGCCGGCGCCACGAAGGACGCCCCGCCGCTGACCTACGTGGTGGAGAACCCCAAGCAGGAGCTCAAGGCGTCCCTGACGGGCCTCAAGGCCGGAGACACCGTCCGCCTCACCTACGCCCCGAACGCCGTGGGCGCGAAGGTCATCACCCAGGTCGAGAAGCTCCCCGCCGCGACGCCGTAGCGGAACAACGCCGGACCTCACGCCTCACGCGTGGGGTTCGGCGGCCTCCTGCGCGTGCGCGCGCTCCAGCGCCTCCACCACCCACGGCCAGCCCACCAGGATGTTGCCCGGCGAGCGCAGGCACGCGTCCGCCACCGCCAGCACCTCCGCGGGCCTCGAGCGCACCGCCAGCGCCAGGTGCCGTCCCAGGAACGGGTGCGGCAGGTAGCTCAGGTTGTGATGCCGCACCGGCACCCAGCGCAGCGTGGGCCGCCCGGTGAAGCGCTCCACCGCGTACGCCACCGCCTGCGCCAGCACCTCCAGCGCGTAGAACGGCAGCCGGAACGCGCACGCCAGGAAGGCCACCAGCGCGCTCGCTGCCACCGCGCCCGCGAAGGACACCGACGAGGCGCCGCTCCACACCAGCATGGGCACGAGGCTCGTCGCGATCGCCGACACCTGCACGTTGCGCACGGTGGGCCCGCGTCCACTGGCGAGCCCCCCGATGCTCCCCGCCGACAGGCCGGACACGATGCCCAGGCACACGCCCACCGCCATCGCCGCCATGCCGCCGGACTCCGGACCGAACGCGCCGCCCGCCGTGGCGTGCAGCCCCGCGAGCATCGAGATGCTCGCCAGCGAACCCAGCAGCACCCCCGACGCGAGCCCCGACACCAGCGCCACCACCAGCCCCACCGCGGAACACAGCGCCGCGGAGATGAACCAGACACCGCGCATCGGCACGCCCATCACGCGGAGCCCCAGGCCCATCAGCATCGTCAGCCCTGGCGACAGCACCACGAGCAGCAGCAGCATCCGCCAGACGAAGGCTCCCGCGGCGCGGCCTCCTTCGGCCTGCTCACGCCAGAGCTGCCCGATGCGTCCCGCGGGCGCGCGGATGCCGGCTTCGCGCAGGCGGTAGTGCAGATCAATGGGCCTCAGCATCAACAACCCGAGCAGCGCGAGCGTGCTCGGCACCCGCTCGGGAATGTCGACAATCACTGGCGCTGCTTGACGGTCCCCCTCAGCCAAGGCTCCCCCCTCCGGTTCGGGTTCAGGCCTCCAGCCTACCCTTCCCTTGCCTGAGGATTTCAAGCGCATCGCCCACCAGTGAAACCACCGTGGACGGCTCGTTCAATGTCACGCCACCGTCAAGAATGAGCTCCAGCCCGTGCCCCAACGCCGTCTTGATGTCGCGGGCGTCAGACAAAACCGTACCATCGGTATGTGTGGCGGACGTGGTGATGAGAGGGCGGCCCAGCGCCCTCGCCAGCTCGCGAGGGAGTGCTGCGTCAGGGACGCGCAGTCCTACCTGTTTCTGCTTCGTCATCATCACCTCCGGCACCAGGCGCGTGGCCTCCAGGATGAAGGTGAAAGCACCGGGAGTGAGACCCTTCATCGCGCGGTAGGCGAAGTTGCTCACATGCGCGTAGCGCGCCACGTCCGACAGGTCCGGGCACAAAAGAGACAGCGGCTTCTTCTTGTCGCGGCCCTTGAGCTGGTACAACCGCTCAATTGCTTTCTTGGAATTCAGGTCGCACCCCAGCCCGTAGTACGTGTCCGTCGGGTAGGCGATGAGGCCGCCCTTCTCCAACACCTCCACGGCCCGTGCGATGTGGCGCGGCGAGGGATGATCCACGTCCACCTCGAGGATGGGGGCGATGGCGGGGGGCATGACGGAAGGCGGCTCCTGGCAGGGAAGGCGTGCCTCCACTATGCGCCGCCGCCCGCCTCCTCCGCACGGATTTCGCCGCTGCCCAGGAGCGCGCGTCGGGTGAGCACCGGCCCCACCAGCTCGTGCGCGGTGATCATCGCGATGATGAGCACCTCCACCTGCGGCCCGAACGACGGGAAGGTGCGCGACACCAGCGCCGCCAGCCCGAACGTCACGCCCGCCTGGGAGATGAGCCCCATCCACAGGTAGCGCTTGAGCCGGGGGTCTTCCGTGGGCGCGAACCGCCGGCACGCGGCCCAGATGGCCAGGGCGCGCAGGGCCACGAGCAGCATCGCCGCCGGCCCCACCGTCACCAGCGCGTCCAGCTTCAAGCCCGCCCCCGCTGCGGCGAAGAAGAGCGCGAACACGGGCAGGCCCGCCTGCTGGATGGCCAGGTGGATGCGCCGGCCCTCGCGCTCGTCCAGGTTCGCGATCAGCGCTCCGGCCGCCAGCGACACCAGCAGCGGCGACAGGTGCAGCCGCGCCCCGCCCTCGGCCGCCGCGAACGTCAGCCCCACGAGGAACAGGGGGAGCTCCCGGTTGACGCCTCGCATGTACAGCAGCATCACCATGGCCAGCAGACATCCCACGGCCACCGAACCGAACAGCTCCCACCCCACC
>NZ_RAWA01000327.1 GCF_003611675.1 Corallococcus sp. CA053C | reverse complement strand
GGGCTGGAGGGGATGTGGGGGTGTCGTCTGCCCGGCTGCTGTCGAGCCGGCCGCAGCGGTGCCGCCCTCGCCCCTTCGCCTTGCCGTAAGATGCGAGGGCCATGGCCCCGTCCGTCCTGTTGATGTTGGCGCTCGCCGCGCCCGCTGCCTCCGTCCCCCACAACTTCTCCACAGGTGAGCGTCCCAGCACCGCGCTCCTCCGCGATGCGGGCACGGCCTCCGTGCGCTCCGTGATTCGGAACGTCGGAGCCAGGCAGCTCGATGCAGCGGGCCTCGCCTCGGTGCAGGCGGCCGCGAACATCCAACGCACTGCCATGATGGGAACCGCGCAACTCAACGCAGCGGGCCTCGCCTCGGTGCAGGCCGCGGCGAAGAACCCTTCACCCACCGCGACCCCGCAGGCGCGTGACAACGGCGGCATCGTGCAGGCCGGAGGGATCGCGCCCCGTGCTTCCGAAGTGAGCTTCGCCAACGGCACGGCCACCACCGTCTCCCTGCGGATGCCCGCCGGCCTGGCCGCGCCCACTTCAAACACAGACACGCCGTCCACCACGACTCCCGCGACGGGCGCCGCGCCCTCGACGGTACAGACCCCGGGCACCGACACCCTCTCCGAGGCAGGCCGCATCGCCGTGGACGCCAGTGTCGCGGCCCTGCGCGCCGCCGCCGTCGCGATGCGCTCCCGGTCCGGCACCGCGCCCGGCCTCGCCACCGTGGGTGACCCGGACGCGCACTACGCCCGGGGCGTGGAAGCCCTCCGGGCCAAGGACAGCCACACCGCCATCGCGGAGCTGTCCGCGTGCGTCCAGGCCGCGCCGTCCCGCGCCGACTGCCGCTGGGAGCTGGGCTGGGCCTACTCCGTCGACGGCCGCTGGTCGGACTCGCTCGCGCAGTGGACGCAGGTGCGCACCCTCAAGCCGGATCAACCGGACCTGGAGTCCGCGCTCACGCAGGCGCGCAACCAGGCCGTGCTCCAGGCCCGGCTCGCGCAGCCCGTGGACGGCACGCCCCGCCCTCCCCCGCCCCCGGGCGCGAAGGTGCGGATCCGCGCCACCGGCGACCTGATGCTCGGCACCACCGTGCCGGAGGGCTACCTGCCCCCGGAAGGCGGCGGCAGCGTCATCGCCAGCGTGCGCCCGCTGCTGGAGGACGCGGACCTCACCTTCGTCAACCTGGAAGGCCCGCTGTGCGACACCGGCCGCACCACCAAGTGCCGCTCGCCCGCCAACTGCTACGCGTTCCGCTCTCCCACCTCGTTTGGCCAGTACATCAAGGACGCGGGCGTGGACGTGGTCTCCACCGCGAACAACCACTCCGGTGACTTCGGCGAGGAGTGCCGCCGCGCCACCGAGTCCACCCTCGACGCGCTCGGCATCGCCTGGAGCGGTCCGCCGGGCAGCGTGGCCACGCTGGAGCGCAACGGGCTGAAGATCGGCCTCGTGGCCTTCCACACGTCCGCCGGGTGCAACCACCTGAACAACCTCCCCAACGCCACGGCGCTGGTGAAGCAGGTCGCCGCCACGCACGACATCGTCGTCGTCTCCTTCCACGGCGGCGCCGAGGGCGGCAAGGCCCTGCACGTCCCCGAAGGCAAGGAGCTGTTCTTCGGCGAGGACCGCGGCGACCTGCGCGCCTTCACCCACGCGGTGGTGGACGCCGGCGCGCACCTGGTGCTCGGCCACGGGCCCCACGTCGCCCGCGCCATGGAGTTCTACCAGGGCCGGCTCATCGCCTACTCCATGGGGAACTTCGCCACCTACGGCCGCTTCAACCTCAAGGGTCCGCAGGGCCTGGGCATGGTGCTGGAGGTGGAGCTGGACAGCCGGGGCCGCTTCTCCACCGGCCGCATCCTCCCCACCAAGCAGGTGGGCGAAGGCATCGCGCAGCCGGACCCCGACGCCAACGTCGTCTCGCTCGTGCGCAAGCTCTCCAACGAGGACTTCCCGGACACGGGCGCCCGCATCGCCGACGACGGCCGCCTCTCCCCGCGCAAGGCCCCCATCACCGCCGCGGGCTCCGCGCCGTAAGCGGGACGTCCCTCCCCTTCCCGACAACGCCGCACCCCCACCCACGGCCTCCGCGGTGGGTGGGGAGCGCGTGACGCGTCCGGAACGTCCCGCCCCGCGCGTCGCTGTCGAGGAAGGCGGGGCTCGTTGAAGCCGCGCTGCTGCCTGGACTCCCTTCCGCTTCATTGCGCCCCCAAGGGTGCCGCGCCGTGCCGGGCGAGGCGCCGCGACGTGCGCTAAGAGAAATACCGCCGTGCCTTCATCCCACCGACTGCCCCGACTCGCCTCGCTGCGCCCCTTCGACCACCCCGGCTACTTCGCGGTGTGGCTGGGCGCGCTCGTGTCCAACATCGGCACCTGGATGGAGACGGTGGCGATGGGCGTGTACGTCACGCAGACGACGGGCCGCGCCGAGTGGACGGGAGGCATCGTCGCGCTGTCGTTCCTGCCCGCGGTGCTGCTGTCGCCGGTGGGCGGCGCGCTGGCGGATCGCTTCGACCGGCGCGCGTACGCGGCGCTGGGCGCGCTGCTGCAGATGGCGCTCGCGGGCGTGCTGACGGTGCTGGCGTTCCGGGGCCAGCTCACGGTGTCCATCATCGGCGTCATCTCGTTCCTCAACGGGTGCGCGAGCACGCTCACCTATCCGGCCTTCAGCGCGCTGCTCGCGGAGCTGGTGCCGCCGGAGGAGCTGCACCTGTCCACGAGCCTCAACTCCGCGCAGTTCAACCTGGGGCGCATCCTGGGGCCCACGCTGGCCGCGCTGGTGTTGCAGACGGGCGGGCCCGCGTGGGCGCTGCTCGCGAACACGCTGTCGTTCTTCGCGGTGGTGCTGGCGCTCTCCCGCGTGGTGCCGCCCGCGCGGGAGGTGGCGGCGAAGTTCGAACCGCTCTGGGCGGGCATCTGGCGCGGCATCAGGGTGGCGCGCGACGACGAGGACATCTCGCTGGTGCTGGCGGCCACCTTCTTCGTGGCGGCGCTGGTGGCGCCCTTCATCGGGCTGGTGCCGGTGTTCGCCATCCGGGAGCTGGGCCAGGGCGCGGCGGCGACGTCCTTACTGGTGACCTGCCAGGGCGCGGGCGCTGTGACGGCGGCGCTGGGAGTGGGCACGCTCGCGGAGCTGTTCGGCCAGCGCAAGCTGCGGGGCTACTCGGCGACGACCATCGCGGTGCTGTCGGGCATCTACTGGCTGGCGCCCACGCTGCAGGTGGCGGCGGTGTGCATCTTCTTCCTCGGCGCCAACTACCTGGTGCTGATGAGCAGCCTGAGCGCGTCCTGCCAGAACCGGATGCCGCGCGAGCTCCAGGCGCGCATGGGCAGCCTCTACAGCATGGTGTTGGGCGCGGGCTACGCGTTGGGCGTCTGGTTCCAGGGTGCGCTGGCGGACCGCGTGGGGCTGCGCTTCGTGACGCTCAGCACCAGCGCCATCTTCCTGGCCCTGGTGCTCACCACGCGCCTGCTGCGCCCGGCCCGCTTCGAGAACGAGCTCACGCTCCAGGCCGAAGTGCAGCCGTTTTCAGACAACGCGCACTGACCTGGTACGTCGTCTCCGGCTTCGGGCTGATAGGCTGGCAGGCCGGTCCAGCCATGTACTACCTGCACGACTTCCAATGTCCCAGCTGTAAGGGCTACTTCAACGAGATCACGCTCTCGCCCGTTCCTTCGGGAGACAAGTGGTGCAACCGCTGTGGGGTGGCCTGTCCTCATGACGAGACGTACTTGCTCCCCAACCACGTGCCGCAGCAGCCGCAGCAGCCCCTGCCACCGGTGAGCCGCTACGACCGGCAGCTCGTGGTGAAACTCACCAACACGTCGAACTACGGTCCGGTCGATGACGCCGGGACCGCGCTCCACAACAAGGCGACCCGCATGGGTCTGCCTTCGGAGATCATCGAACTGGATGGCCGCGCGACCACCATCTCCACGGAGCACAAGGGCAAGTTCGAGAGCCTGACGAACAGGAGCCGGCTGTACATCGTCGGTCACGGTCAAGGGAGCACCATCCAGGGAGTGCTCGCCTTCAACCTGGCCTTCGCGGTGCGCCACCAGTGGGGCGTCACGGCCGCCTTTCGCATCACGCTGGTGTCCTGCAAGGCGGGGGACGCGCAGGTGGACACCACGTTTGGAAACTTCGCCAAGGACTTCCACCATCACCTCCGGAAGACCTGTCGGATCATTACGGAGGTGGCGGCCTATACGCGCTCCGTGAGCGTGGCCACCGCGGCCTTCGCGAACTCCAAGGGGATACTGAAGCTGGAAGGCCGCAAGACGTTCTACAAGGATGAAGACAACCTCGACTGGATGAAGAACGACGGCGACAAGGTGAAGATCATCTGGTTCTGGGACGACCAGACCCAGAGTTCCAGGACCCGCTCCGAGGACCGCGCCGGTCGCAAGACGTGACGCGGAGCCTCCATCCCACCGTGCTCGAGGAGGCCCCCATGTCCGTCCGCGTCCCCACCCTGCTCCTCTCCGCCCTGCTGCTCTGCGCCCCCGCCGCCAACGCGCAGGAGCCCCGCCGCGCCGCTCCTGAAGCGCTGGGCCTGGGCATGGAGGGCTACCCCTACCCCGCCCCGGTGCAGTTCCTGCCCGTCACCCTCGAAGGCCAGGACGTGCGCATGGCGTACATGGACGTGAAGCCCACGGCCAACGCCAACGGGCGCACCGTCGTGCTGCTCCACGGGAAGAACTTCTTCGGCGCGTCCTGGAAGGACACGATCCGCGTCCTCACCGGCGCGGGCTTCCGCGTCGTCGTGCCGGATCAAATCGGCTTCGGCAAATCATCCAAGCCCGCAATCGCATACAGCTTCCACACGCTCGCGTCGCTGACGAAGAAGGTGCTCGACACGGTGGGCGTGAAGCAGGCCGTCATCGTGGGCCACTCCATGGGCGGCATGCTCGCCACGCGCTTCGCGCTGATGTACCCGGAGACCACATCCCAGCTCGTGCTGGAGAACCCCATCGGCCTGGAGGACTACCGCGAGAGCGTCCCGTGGAAGTCCACCGAGGACCTCTACCGCGAGAACCTCCAGGCCACGGAAGAAGGTCTGCGCAAGTACCAGCGCGGCTACTACGTGAAGTGGAAGCCCGAGTACGACGAATACGTCCAGGTCCTCTACCGCCAGACGCTCAGCGGCGAATACCCGCGCCTGGCCTGGGTCTCCGCCGCCACGCAGACGATGATCTACGAACAGCCCGTGGTGCACGAATTCCCCCTCGTGAAGGCACCTACGTTGGTTGTCATTGGGCAGGAGGACCGCACCGTCGTGGGCAAGGGCAGCGTGCCGCCCGCGCTCCTGCCGAAGCTGGGCCAATACCCCGCGCTGGGGAAGAAGACCGCCGCCGCCATCCCGGGCGCGACGCTGGTGGAGCTCCCCAACGTGGGCCACATCCCCCACTTCGAGGCGCCGGAGAAGTGGCACGCCGCCCTGCTGGACTTCCTGCGCAAGGGTGCGAAGTAGTCCGCGCATGCACGCCATCCGCGTGGTGCGCCACGCGTCGGAGCGGGGCGGCTGGGAGATGGTCCTCGCCTCGCCTCCCGCGCACCTGGCCGCCCACATCCGTGACTACTGCGGCTACCGCGAGGCCACACCCACGCCCCTGCGCCGCCAGGAGCTGCCCGGCGTCCAGGTGGTGGTCATCCTGGAGTTCGGCCCGCTCCTGAAGCACCTGGACGACGCGGGGCGGGTGACGCGGCACCGCTCCGGCTTCATCGCGGGGCTGGACGAGCGCTGGAGCACCACCGAACACACCGGCGTGTCGCACGGGCTCCAGGTGAACCTCACGCCCCTCGGCGCCCGGCGCGTCCTGGGCCTGCCCCTGCACGAGCTGTCGCACCGCGTGGTGGGGCTGGAGGACCTGTGGGGCCTGGAGGCGCGGCGACTGGTGGAGCAGCTCGCGGAGACGCCGCGCTGGGAGGCCCGCTTCGCCCACGTGGACGCGTTCCTCACCCGGCGCATGGAGCGCGGCCCGGCCGTGGACTCAGGGGTGCGGTGGGCCGTGGAGCGCATCCACCAGGCGGGCGGGAACCTGGACATCGCCACGCTGGCGCGCGAGCTGGGCCACAGCCACAAGCACCTCATCCACCAGTTCCACGAACACGTCGGCCTGCCACCCCGGAGGCTCGCGCGCCTGCTGCGCTTCGACCGCGCGGTGCAGCGCTTGAAGGCGGGCGGGCCCGTGCGCTGGGCGGACTTCGCGGTGGAGCTGGGCTACTTCGACCAGGCCCACCTGAACCGGGACTTCCGCCAGTTCACCGGCGGGCCGCCGTCCGCCCTGCTGCGCCGCTCGCTGCCGGACGCGGGCGGTTTCGAATCCGGCTCGCAGGTGAAATCCGTACAAGAAGGGCCCGGGGCGGAAGGGCAGGATGCGCGGTGAAAGGAAAGACACCCATGACCGCGAACACGACCCTGCCCAGCCTGTATCCGTTCATCCGCTACGAGGACCCGGAGGCCGCCCTGCGCTTCCTCAAGGACGCCTTCGGCTTCGAGGAGCGGGCGGTGTACCGCTCGCCCGACGGCGCCCTCGCCCATGTGGAGCTCACGCTGGGGCAGGGGCTCATCATGTTCGGCGGCGTGGACAGCGCGAACCGGCTGCGGATGGCTTCGTCGAAGCAGGTGCCCGCGAAGAACCAGGGCGTCTACGCCGTCGTCGCGGACCCGGATGCGCACCACGCGCGCGCGAAGGCCGCGGGCGCGGAGCTCCTCTACGGCCTGCGGGACACCGAATACGGGTCGCGCGAGTACACGGCGCTGGACCCCGAGGGGAACGTCTGGAGCTTCGGCACGTACCAGCCGCTCGCCGCGCCGCCGACCCAGGGATGAGCGGGCGGGCCGCGTCGCCCAATCGACGGCGGCAGGGGCTTGTGACACGCTTTCAAGTCGGGCCGGGACCACCGGCCCCGCACCACCCAGGGGGACGTGATGAAGCTGCTGTTGGGGCCCATCCTGTACGCGAAGACGAAGCCCGAGCCCGATGAGGCGCTTCACGACACCTGGAGCTTCTTCGTCAACGTGTTCCTCGACAGCGCGTCGGCGACCACGCCCCCGGGCCTGAAGCTGTGCTTCCAGGACCGCGACGGGAAGGTCGTCTTCGCGTCCGAGGAGGCCCGCCCCGTGGCGGACTTCACCTGGCTGCCCGAGGACACCGCGGGCGTGGTGTGGCGTTGGGAGGTCCACCTGCCGCGCGGGGACGAAGCGCAACGGCTGTCCTACCACTTCGAGTCACCCGCGAACCCGGGCACGCCGTGCTCCTTCGAGGAGCCCCCGCCGTCCCCGGGGAAGCTGCCGTATCCCTTTCCGAAGCAGCCCCTGCGGGTCGCCAACGTCGTGGTGCCCCAGCGCGGCGGCGTGCCGAACATCGCCTTCTTCTCGTGCAACGGCACCAGCCAGGGCAACTGGGGCAACATCGATGATCCGCTGGCGCTCTGGTCCAAGATGCTGCGCCAGCACGAGAGCGACCCGACGGATCCCGCCAAGACGCCGGGCTTCCAGCTGCTGCTCGGGGGTGGAGATCAGCTCTACGCGGACTCGCTCTGTCACACCGTGGAGCCGTTGAAGAAGTTCATGAGGCTCCCCCGGTCCGCGCGGAGGGAGGCGCCGCTGCCGGACGGAGTGCGCGATGTGCTGGTCGCCGCGTATGTGAGGCTTTACCGGGAGCGGTGGGGCGGCGAGCAGGGCATTGGCGCGATGCTCCGGTGCGTGCCCGGCCTCTTCATGTGGGACGATCACGACATCATCGACGGCTGGGGTTCGCTCGAGAAACTCCAGTGGGCGCCCTGGTACCGGGCGCTCTACGACGCGGCGGCGCGCACGTTCGAGGCCTTCCAGCGGGGCGTGCTCGACCAGCCCCGGAGCGTGCGCGAGCCGGACGACCAGGAATCGTTCAGCCTGCCACCGGGCGCCCCGGAGCGGGATGCCCGGGCGACGCGGCACTACTTCCAGGCGGCCTGCTTCTCCACGCCCGAGTGTGACCTGGACCTGGTCCTGCTGGACCTGCGCAGCGGCCGCACGCTGCGGGTCACGGATCCGGAGGCGTCGCCCCCGGAGGTCGAGTACCCGGTGATGAGCCGCCCCCAGTGGGCCGCGTTCGACGCGTGGCGCGAGCAGTACCGGGGGCGTGCGGAGAACGGGAAGAAGACGCGTCACGTGCTGGTGGTGTGTTCGGTGCCGCTCGTGCATTTGCGCTTCGGGGCGGCGGTGGAGAACGGCAGTCGGATCACCGCACTGCGGGACGACATGCTGGACCAGTGGGAGTCCGGGGTGCACAGCGGCGAGCGCGAGCGGGTGATCATGAACCTGTTCTCGTTGGCGAAGCAGGCGTACTGCGCGGTGACGGTGTTGTCGGGAGACGTGCACGTGGGGGCGCATGCGACGCTGCGCTCGCACAATCCGGATCACCTCATCCCGGCGCTGCAATCCGCGGGGCAGGTGTGCATCGAGCAGGCGACGTCCTCGCCCATCGTCCATCCACCTCCGAGCCCGATGGAGTTCGCGGGGATGCTCTGGATGTCGCAGGACTCGCGCGAGTATCTGTCGAAGGGGCTTGAGACGGAGCTGGGGTTGCTCGGAGAGACGCGCTACCTGCGCGACCGGAATTGGTTGTCCATCCGCGTGGACCGTCCCCGGAAGAAGGAGGACGTGAATCCAGACGTGAAGGCGCGTCCCCGGCTCTGGGCGCGGTGGGTGACGGAGCAGAGCAAGCTCTCCACGGAGCTGGTCGTGTACCCGCCGCCCTTCCTCAAGGAAGGCTGACGATCAGGAGCGCACGGGCAGCTCGCGGAACGAGATGCCCGTCCAGCCGCCCTGCTCCACGGCGTCCTTGAAGCGGTCGGTGCCGATGATGACGGTGGCGAAGTTGCCCACACGGAACAGGTCCGTGTCCGTGGGGAGCGAGGCCTCGTCGAGGATGTCTGGCGGCGTCTTCTGACGAAACCGCAGCTCCGTGCGGGCTCCGAGGAGTCCCCATTTGTGCGCGGCATCAAAATCGCCGCTGTAGCGAGAAGTGGCGACTGTGTCATCGCGCAGCCAGAAGTAACGAGGCATGGGCTCTCAGTCCGCCAGGGCTCGCACGCTCAAAGCGGACGCGTCTCGATGCCGTCGTCGTTCACCTTGAGGACGACGTAAACCGTGAAGTGCGGGTTGAGATAGAAGTAGCGAAGCTCATCACCGGAGAGCGCGCGGATATGCCAGCGCTCGGCGTTCTCTCCGAACCCCATCTCCTGGGGCAGGGGCATGCACCGCACGGCGGTGAGCGCATCCGCCCGGCTCTGGAACACCGGGAGGCCCCCTTCGGGCCCCTCCATCCAGAGCTCGCCCGTCAGCTCACCGCCGGCCGTCGCTGCTTCTAGGAGGTGGTACGGCTCTCCCGTCGGCGCGGTGTCCTTCGGCATCCGCGCCAGCCGCTCAGCGACCTTCTGGACGAACTCGTCCTTGCCCATCTCCGCCATCTCCACCCTCCCATCGAATAAAACACAGACACTTCAGGGCAGCGGCCCCTCCACCAATCGCAACACATCCGCCAACACCCCGGCCGCCGTCACCGCCGCGCCCGCTCCATACCCTCGAATCACCAGCGGCGTGGGGCTGTAACGCTCCGACAGGAAGCTGAGCGCGTTCTCTCCGCCCTTCACCGCCGCCAGCGGATGCTCCAGCGGCACCGGCACCAATCCCACGCGCACGCCCTCCGCCCCCACGCTGCCCACGTAGCGCAGCACCTTGCCTTCCTTCCGGTGCGCGTCCACGCGCCGCTGGAAGATCGCATCCGCCTGCGGCAGCCTCGCCAGGAACTCCGGCAGCGGCCCCTTCGCGTCGAACTCCTCCGGCAGCAGCGACGCCAGCGTCACCTCCTCCAGCTCCAGCGTGCGCCCCAGCTCGCGCGCGAGGATGAGCACCTTGCGCGCCACGTCCGTGCCCTCCAGGTCGTCGCGCGGATCCGGCTCCGTGAAGCCCTTCTCCATCGCCGTGCCCACCGCCTTCGACAGCGGCACCCCGGCCTCCGTGAGCCCCAGGATGAACGACAACGAACCGGACAGGATGCCCTCCACCCGGTGCACCGTGTCCCCCGTGCGCAGCATGTTCTTCAACGTGTCGATGACCGGCAGCCCCGCCCCCACGTTCGTCTCGTAGAGGAACTTCCGCTGGTGCCGCGACGCCGTCTCCCGCAACGCGCGCCAGTGCTCCTGCCGCCCCGAGTTCGCCTTCTTGTTCGCCGTCACCACATGCAGCCCGGACGCCATCAGCGAGGGATACCCCAGCGCCACGTCCTGGCTGCTCGTGCAGTCCACGAAGATGGGCCGCCCCGGCCGCCGCGCCTTCGCCCAGGCGCGGAACGTGTCCAGCGTGAAGCCAGACTCGCTCGCCTCCAGCCGCGCCTTCCAGCCCTCCAGCGCCACGCCCTCCGGCGCCACCAGGCTGTGCCGGCTGTTGGCAATGGCACACACCCTCAAATCCAACCCATGCGCCCGCAGTTTCGGCGCCTGCTGGTGGATCTGCCGCAACAGCTCCCCTCCCACCGTGCCCACGCCCGCCACCAGCAGCTCCACGATCTCCGTGGTGCCAAAGCACTTGCGGTGCACGTGCGCCATCGCGCGCGGCCCGTCCACCTGGGAGATCACCGCGGAGATGCTCCGCTCGCTGGAGCCCTGCGCGATGGCCGCGATGCTGCAATCCACATCCGCCAACGCGCTGAAGAACGTGCCCGCGACACCCACCCGGTGCCGCATCCCATCCCCCACGATGCTCAACACCGCCAGCCCCGGCTGCTGCTCGATGGGGTCCACCTTCCCCGTCTCACGCTCCACCTCGAACGCGTCCTCCAAGGCCAGCACCGCGCGGGCGCCCTCCTCCTTCCCCACGCAGAAGCTGATGGAGGACTCGCTGGACCCTTGGGTGATCAACACCACGGAGATGGACGCGCGCGCCATCGCCTCGAACACGCGCGCCGCCGTGCCCGGCACGCCCTTCAACCCCGCGCCCGCGATGTTGATGAGCGTGATGTCCGGCAGGAACGACAGGCCCCGCACCGGGTGCCGCGCCGCCTGCGCCGTGGCCGTCACCCGCGTGCCCGGGTGGTCCGGCCGGAAGCTGTTGCACACGCGCACAGGGATGCCCCGCTCGCGCGCCGGAGCAATCGTCTTCGGGTGCAGCACCTTCGCGCCGAAGTACGCCAGCTCCATCGCCTCCTCGAAGCTCACCTCCTCCAGCGCGAACGCCTCCGGCACCAGCCGCGGATCCGCGCTGAAGATGCCGTCCACGTCCGTCCAGATCTCCAGGAGCCGCGCGTCCAACGCCGCCGCCGCCAGCGCCGCCGAGTAGTCCGACCCCCCCCGCCCCAGCGACATCGTCTTGCCG
>NZ_RAWA01000326.1 GCF_003611675.1 Corallococcus sp. CA053C | reverse complement strand
CCCCATGCCTGACCCCACCGCTCCCCGCGCCGCCGCTGCCGCCTCCCCGGTGGAGGAGGCCGCACCGCGCGTCTGGGTGGTGGACGACAGCGCCAGCGAGGCCCGCTTCATCACGACGGCGCTGGGAACGGGGTTCCAGGTGGAAACGTTCCCGGACGGCGCCGCGATGCTCGAACGCCTGGACTCCGGGCGGGCGCCGGACGTGGTGGTGCTGGACTGGGAGATGCCAGGGATGTCCGGCCCGGAGGTCTGCCAGTTCCTGCGCAGCCAGCCGGGCATGGAGGTGCTGCCGGTGCTGATGCTCACCGCGCACGGCCGGCCGGAGGACCTGGTGCAGGGGCTGCGCGCGGGCGCCAACGACTACGTGGCCAAGCCCTTCCGCACGGAGGAGGTCCGCGCGCGGGTGAACGCGCTGGTGCGCACCAAGCGGCTGGTGGACGAGGTGCGGCGCGCGGACCGGGAGAAGGCGGAGGTGCTCGCGCAACTGGACGCGCTGCTCATCTCCTCGCCGGTGGGCCTGTCGCTGCTGGACCGGGACCTGCGCTTCGTGCGCGTCAACGCGCGGATGGCGAAGCTGGACGGGCTGCCCCCGGAGGCCTACGTGGGCAGGACGCTGGGGGAGATGATGCCCGGGATGGCCCCCCGCCTGGAGCCCGCCCTGCGCCGCGTGCTGGAGACGGGCGAGCCCGAGGAGGAGCTGGCCTTCACCCTGAAGCGGCCGGGCGCCTCCGCCGACGCGGCCGCGTCCGAGATGCACCTGATGGTGGGCTTCCACCCGGTGCGCACCCCCCGGGGCGAGGTGCTGGGCGTGGGGACGATGGTGGTGGACGTCACCCGGCACAAGCAGGCGGAGGCGGAGCTGCACGCGGCCGCGGAGTTCCGCGAGCGCTTCCTGGGCATCGTCGGGCACGACCTGCGCAACCCCCTCAACGCCATCCGCATGGCGGCCAGCTTCCTCATCGCCAGCGAGCAGATGCCGGCGCCGCTGATGCGCACCGCGGGGCGCATCGTCAGCAGCGCGGACCGGATGACGCGGATGATCACCGAGCTGCTGGACTTCACCCGCAGCCGGCTGGGCGGCGGCATCCCCCTCACGCCGGGCGCGATGGACCTGGGCGGGGTGACACGCCAGGTGGTGGAGGAGCTGGAGCTGGTCCACCCGACCCGCGTCGTGAAGGTCACGTCCACCGGGCCGTTGACGGGCGCCTGGGACGCGGACCGGCTCACCCAGGTCCTGAGCAACCTGCTGGGCAACGCGCTCCAATACAGCCCCGCGGACAGCGTGGTGGAGGTGTCGCTCCAGGGCGGGCCGGAGCAGGTCGTCGCGCGGGTGGCCAACCCGGGGGAGCCCATTGACCCGCGGGAGCTGGCCCTGCTCTTCCACCCCTTCCAGCGCGCGCACTCCGGCGCGCACGCGCCATCCGGGCTGGGCTTGGGGCTCTTCATCTCCGAGCAGATCGTCCGCAGCCACCGGGGCACGCTCACCGTGGCGTCGGACGCGCAGGGCACCGTCTTCACCCTGACGCTGCCGCGGAGGACGTGAAGGACCCGGGCGCCCGGCCGCTCCCCGCCCCTCCGGGCATCCGGTACCCGCGACGTCTGGAAATCCCCCGGTCGCTGCCCTACCGTGGCCGCGTGTCCACCACGCAACACTCCATCACCCTGCTGCTGGTCGAGAACAACCGCGACGTCCGCGAGGCGCTGAAGGAGATCCTCGAGTCGGAGGACTACCGGGTGTTCACGGCGGTGAACGGGCAGGACGCGCTGAACGTGCTGTCGCGGCTGGAGCGGGTCCCGGAGCTCATCCTGCTGGACCTGGTGATGCCGGTGATGGACGGCCACGCCTTCATCGACCACCTGCGCCGGCTGGGCGTGCTGCCCCTGACGCGAGTGCTGGTGCTGACGGCGCACCCCACGCTGCCGCTGCCCCAGGGCGTCTCCGGACGGCTGGGCAAGCCGGTGCGGCTGGAGGAGCTGCTGGACGCCATCGCCGTGCACGCGATGCCGGCGGCCTGAGCCCGAAGGCCACGCGACGTCAGGTGACGGGAGGGCAGTGCCGGGCCACCAGCTTGAGCAGCTCCGAGATGTCCACGGGCTTGCGCAACAGGCCCACCGTGCCCGGGGGCGCCGTGGCGGAGAAGTGGGCGGTGAGCATCAGCACCGGCAGCTCGCGGTAGCGGTCATCCGCGCGCAGGCGGTTCAGGAACTCGTAGCCGTCCATCACCGGCATCATCAGGTCCAGGAGCACCATGCACGGCCGGTTCGCGGAGGCGAGGACGTCCAGGGCCAGCTGCCCGTTGGCGGCCTGCAACACCGCGTAGTCCTCCATCTCCAGCAGCTCCGCCACCACCTCGCGCAGGTCCGGCTCGTCGTCGACGATCAGGATGGTGGGCTGGGGCGTGGTTCTCAACACGGAGGACAGCCTACGCAGGTCGTCCGGACACCGCCAGCAATGACACCGCCCTGCTCATCCGCTCGCCCTCGCGCAACCGCCCCCCACGGAAAATGCCCCAGCCCGGGTGCCCGCCGACATCCACCAGGAGGAGCGGCCCCGGACGTTGCACCCCGGTACGGCAGCCCCAACCGTCTCATGACACGCCC
This sequence comes from Corallococcus sp. CA053C, assembly GCF_003611675.1. Classification (GTDB taxonomy): domain Bacteria; phylum Myxococcota; class Myxococcia; order Myxococcales; family Myxococcaceae; genus Corallococcus. Next base: position 8,783 of record NZ_RAWA01000326.1, on the reverse strand, counting down.
ATGAAACACCTGGCCGACCTCATCGAAGCGAACACGGAAGCCGTGGTGCGCCGCTTCATGGAGGAGCTGCGCGGCCCGGAGACCAGCCAGGGCCTGAAGCCCTCGGAGATCATCACCACGCTGCCGGAGTACCTGCGCGCCGTGGCGGGCATCTGCCGTCACGGCCCCACACCGGAGCGGCTGGAGACGCGCAGGCGCCTGGAGGAGGCCCACCTCAACCTGCGCCTGCGGGTGGGCGCCACGCAGGAGGACGCGACGGGGGAGTACACGATCCTGGGCCGGCTCATCTCCCGGCTCTGGGAGGACGCGCGACCCGAACAGCAGCCCTCCGCCCCGGAGCTCCAGTGCCTCTTCGAGCAGCTGGAGCAGGCAATGGACCACGGGGTGGTCCTCTTCTCCGGCGACACGCTGGAGGACCGTCAGCGGGAGAAGCGCTTCCTGCGCCAGCTGGACGCGCTGGCGCCCCGGGCGCTGGCGGCGCGCGAGGATTTGCACCCGCCGCTCAAGCCCCTGGTGGAGACCGTCCGCCGCGCGCTGGAGGCCTCCGGCGCGGAGCTGTTCCTGGTGGAGCCGGACGGCCGCACGATGGTCGCCGTCACCCACACCGGGCACGAGTTCCCGAGCCCCGGCCGGCGGGTGGACTCGCGGGGGCCGTCCTTCCTGGGGCGCGTGGCCCGCTCGGAGGAGCCGCGGGTGCTGGCGCAGGCGCACGGGCTGGCCGCGTCCGAGCGCGAGGGCCTGGACGCGCAGGGCTGGAGCACGCTGCTGGGCTTGCGCCTGTGGCCCCACGGCGAGCTGCTGGGCGTGCTGTGCGTGGGCTTCACGGAGGGACGCCCCATCGCGCCGCGGACCAAGCGCTTCCTGGAGACGCTGGTGGAGTACCTCTCCGGCCTCCTCGACCGCGCGTTGCTGAGGGGGAAGCTCCGCGAAGCGCACGAACAGCTGGCGGCGTCGGAGACGCGCTACCGGCTGGCGACGAAGGCGGCCGCCGACGCTGTCTGGGATTGGGACCTCGTCGCGGATCACCGGGTCTGGAGCGGCGGGGTGCGGGACCTGACCGGCTTCGCGCCAGAGGAGGCGGGGCCCACCGGGGACTGGCAGGTCCGGTGGAAGACGGAGACCGGGCGCGAGCGGCTCCTCCAGGAGGCGCGGACGGCGCGCGTCCGGGCGGACCTGGAGCTGGAGCGGCTCAACACGCTCCTGCAACAGGCGCCGGTCGCGCTCGCCATCCTCCAGGGCCCCACGCACGTCGTGGAGCTGGCCAACCCCCGCATCCTCCAGCTCTGGGGACGCACGCGCGCCCACGTGCTGCACCGCCCGCTGCTGGAGGCGCTGCCGGAGGTGAAGGGCCAGGGCATCCAGGAGCTGCTGGACGGGGTGTTCACCACGGGCGTGCCCTACGTGGGCCAGGAGCTGCACGTGCGGCTGGCGCGGTCCCCGGGCGGAGCGCTGGAGGACGTGTACTTCAACTTCGTCTACCAGCCGCTGCTGCGCGCGGAGGGTGACGTGGAGGGCATCCTCATCGTCGCCACCGAGGTCACCGAGAGCGTGCGGGCCCGGCAGCGCACGGAGGCGCTGGCCAGCACGCTGCGCGCCAGCGAGGAGCGGCTGCGGCTGGCGCAGGACGCGGCGGACATGGGCAGCTGGGACATCAACCCGCTCACGGGCGAGGCCTCCTGGAACCCCCGCTTCCGCGCCCTGCTGGGGCTGCCCCCGGACAGCGAGGTGTCGCTGTCGGAGGCCATGCAGTTCGTCCTCGAGGAGGACCGGGCGAGGGTGGAGCAGGCGATGGAGGAGGCCGCCGCGCCGGGGGGCTCCGGGGAGTACGCGTGCGAGTTCCGCGTGAAGCCGCCGGGCAGGGGCGGCCAGCAGGTGCGGTGGCTGTCCGGACGGGGGCTGATCCACTTCGGGCCGGACGGCCAGCCCGTGCGCTTCGTGGGCACGGCGCTGGACGTGACGGAGCGCAAGCGCGCGGAGGCCGAGGCCCGGCAGCGCGCGGAGTTCGAGCAGTACCTGGTGGGCATCGTCTCCCACGACCTGCGCAACCCCCTGAGCGCCATCCTGCTGGGCACGTCGTCGCTCTTGCGGCGCGATGAGCTGGACGAGCGCTCCACCAAGGCCGTCCTGCGCATCCAGGCCTCCGCCGAACGGGCGGTGCGGATGATCCGCGACCTGCTGGACTTCACCCAGGCGCGCGTGGGCGGTGGCATCCCGGTGCACTGCCAGGACCTGGACCTGGCCACGGTGGTGCAGCAGGTGGCGGAGGAGGTGCAGGTGAACTTCCCGGAGCGCGTGCTGAAGACGGTCACGACGGGCTCCGACACGCGGGGCTGCTGGGATCCGGACCGCATCGCGCAGGTGATCACGAACCTGGTGAGCAACGCGCTGAAGTATTCGCCGGAGGGCACGCCGGTGACGGTGCGCGTGGGGGGCACGGCCCGGGGCGCCCTCCTGGAGGTGCACAACGCGGGCGCCCCCATCCCGGAGAACCTGCTGCCCCGCCTCTTCCAGCCCATGCAACGCGGGGTGCCGGGCATGGACCGCACGACGCGCAGCGTGGGGCTGGGGCTCTACATCGTGTGGCACATCGTGGACGCGCACGGAGGCACCATCGACGTGACGTCCACCGTGGAAGGGGGCACGACCTTCACGGTGCGGCTGCCCCGCGCGGGCGCCAGGCCTCCGGCCAGGGGCTAGCAGCGCGAGGCCGGGCAGCCCCGCGGTCCGAAGCGACCGCTGGAGCAGGCCGCCTCCCGCCGCGTCCTTCGCGGACGTCGCGTGCCTACGGTTGAGGCATGTCCCCGCATTCGACACTCGAGGTCCCCAGGGGCGGCGCGCCCTGGGTGGACGTGACGGTGCCGGTCCGCGACGGGATGGTGCATTGGCCGGACAACCCGCCCATCCAGGTGCGCTCCCACCGCTCCCTGGCGAAGGGGGACGCGGCCAACGTGTCTCACCTGTCGTTGGGCGTCCACTCTGGCACCCACGTGGACGCGCCGGTGCACTTCCTTCCGGGAGGCATGGGCGTGGACGCGCTGCCGCTCGACCGGTTGATGGGGAACGTGCGGGTGCTGTTCCTGCCGCGCGGCCCGGCCATCACCGCGGACGCCCTGCGCGAACACCTGCCGGCGCGGGGCGAGCGCCTGCTCTTCAAGACGGCCAACTCCTCCCGCCCCTGGGACACGTCCGACTTCCGGCCGGACTTCACCTACCTGTCCACGGAAGGGGCGCGCTTCCTGGTGGAGACGAGGGTGCGCACGGTGGGCATCGACTACCTGTCCATCGCGGGCATGGACGAGGGCGAGGCCACGCACCGGCTCCTGCTGGAGGCGGGCGTGTGCATCATCGAAGGGTTGCACCTGGGCCCGGTGGGGCCCGGCGCCTACGAGATGGTGTGTCTGCCCCTGCGGCTCGCGAACGGGGACGGGGCTCCGGCGCGGGTGCTCTTGCGCTCACGGATGCCCCCGAAGGGTTGAGTTACGTGGGAGCCGCTCCGGTTTCGAAGAGGGGGTAGAGAGCCCGGACCCGCACCTGAGGGTGGTACGCCGCCAGATAGGGCCGGTCTCCAATCTGGATGACGACCTGCCGGGGGGGCTCCCCCTGGCTCTTGAGCCAGGTCTCCGCCTCCGCGTGCGAGGTGAACCGGAACACGGGAGCGCCTGCCTGTTCGCGCATCGCCTCCAGGTAGAACTGGAGCACCGGACTGGGGACCAGCCTGCGCTGTCGCAGCTCCGGCAGGTCCATCACGGTGAAGTACGCGCCCGCGATCAACACGGAGGCCCGGTCAGGAACCGGGGACCGGGTCATCAGCCACGCGTCCGCCTCCGCGCGGGTATCGAAGGCAGCGACCACGAGCGGAGGCGCTCTGTCAGCGAGGCTCTGGCGATACTCCAGGAAGGACTGGGATTGCCCCATGGCATAGATGAACTGGAGCGCGTCGATCGCCGCCGTCAATCGCTCCTTGTCCGCCTGGGAGGGAGATTCCTTCTCCAGCCGCGCCAGCAACTCCTGCGTCTCCAGGGACAGCTTCTCGTGCTTCATGGCGCGGCTCCCATCACGACCGGCGCCGCCTCACCCGCTCCGCTCGCCAGGAGCGCGGCGGGCGCGAGGATGACCAGCCCGGTTCCCGCGGAGACCACGACGAACGCAACCCCCGCGATGACAAACACACTGCCCACCAGGATGGACCTCCGATGGCGCTCCAGCCAGTCCACCGCCGCATCGACCGTGGAGAACTCCCTGGGCTTGCGCTCCTGGAGTTCCGCGCAGTCCAGATAGGGCTGGCGGCACAATCCCTCACAATACGCCTTCTTGCCACCCAACCCGCGATTCCCAGAAGTGATGTGCCCGAAGCCTTGAGCCAACGGCCGCTGCATGCACGACCGGACGCACTCCAGGTTCTCCGCATCGCAGTCCCGGCTCCCTGCCCCCGTGAGCACGACGCGTCGGCCGTCTCCTCCAGCTCCGGGTTTCAACCGATACAACGACGGCTCCACCTCCTCCGCGGACCGCCAGGAATGGGCCATCGTCCCATCTGACTGCTCCTGGATGAACAGCACGAAGGAGCGGAGCTCTTCAGCTCCGGGGGCCACCTTCTGTCGCCCTGCGCCACACGAGGACAGGAGTACGCCCAGCAGGGCGAGGCCGAGCGTCTTCATGGCGCGGACCCTAACACGCGCCCTCTTCAGCGAGCCGCTGGGTGCGGCTCGCGTGGAACTGACGAAAAATGCCCCGCAACCATTCCGGCGCCCCCGGGTTCATCACGGAAACACGGGCGGAGTTTCTTCCGCCGTTCCTTCCGGGAGTCCCCATGCGCCGCTCCATCGTCGCCGCCACCGCCACCGTCGCCTTCTTCCTGGGCTGTGCCACCAACCACGCCTACGCCGAACGTCAGCCGCGCATGCGCGACGCGCTGGTGCACCTGGAGTCCGCGCTCGCGGATCTGCGCGCCGCCAGCAGCGACAAGGGCGGCCACCGCGCGAAGGCCATCAGCCTCACGGAGCAGGCCATCGCCTCCGTGAGGGAGGGCATCCAGTTCGACAACCGCCACTGACGCGCCCTTCTGTCAGCGTCCCGACGCTGACGGCCCGCGCCTCCTGGCGGAGCGGACTTTCACCGGGGGGCCCCACAGTGGTGGAGTCCCTCTCCGGCATCCTCGACCGGGCGCTCCTCTTCGGACAGCTCCAGGAAGGACACGCCCGCCTGAGCGCCTCCGAGGCGCGCTACCGGCTGGCGAGCCAGACGGCCACCGACGCCATCGCCATCCTGCGGGGCCCCACGCACGTCGTGGAGCTGGCCAACCCCCGCGTGTGTCAGCTCTGGCGTCGCACGGCGCCCCAGGTCCTGGGACGGCCCATCCTGGAGGCCCTGCCGGAGGTCTGGGGCCAGGGCATCCAGGAGCTGCTGGACGGGGTCTTCCTCGAACTTCCGGGACGCGCTCGAGCACATCCACCCGGAGGACCGGGAACGGATGCGTCTGGCCGCGAGGGAAGCGCTGACGCCCGGCGGCAGCGGCCTCTACACCCACGAGTACCGCGTCGTCACCGGGGACGCGCGGGAGCGGTGGGTGTCCGCCCAGGGCCAGGTGCACTTCGGCCCGGACGGCGCCCCGGTGCGGTTCCTGGGCACGGTGCTGGACGTGACGGGGCGCAAGCGCGCCAAGGCCGTGGCGCACCAGCGCGCCGAGTTCGAGAAGCACCTGGTGGGCATCGTCTCCCACGACCTGCGAAACCCGCTGAGCGCCATCCTGCTGGGCACCTCCACGCTCCTGCACCGCGAGCCCCTGGACGAGCGCGCCACGCGCGCGGCGCTGCGCATCCAGTCCTCGGCGGAGCGCGCGCTGCGGATGATCCGCGACCTGCTGGACTTCACCCAGGCGCGCGCAGCGTGGGGCTGGGGCTCTACATCGTGCGGCACATCGTGGATGCGCACGGGGGCACCATCGACGTGCACTCCACGCAGGAGCACGGCACCACCTTCACGGTGCGGCTGCCGCGCTGACGCTGTTCGAACCAGCGCCTCCACCTGCGTGAAGGGAATCGTCACTCGAGCGTTTCAAGACCCGCCCATTCCCCCTCTGCGTCCGCCTCCCATCCACGTCGAGCCCATTGTCCTTCACGCCATTCGACTGTCAGGTAGCACTTGTCTCGTTCGGCGACACGTCGTTTGTCGACAAAGAAAAACACGAGAGCCCAAACATCAAGGCCACCGTCATCTCTTCGGGTGACCAGCAGCTTCACAAGAAGCTCCGTTGTGATTCCTGAATGCGGTGGCCCCATCACGCCCTCAAGCGTCGAGGATGCAGCGTCGGCCTCAAGGGTTTCGCTCCCTTCAACAAGCCCCAGTGGGCAACCCAGGAACCCTGACAGCGTTTGAATCCACGCTGCATGCTCCGACCCGATTCCCATGCGCTTCGTCATTCAAACTCTTTCTCAATCAACCAGGGCTCAACAACCACCTTGACCTCGGCGGTCCGATGCCGAAGCAGGAACGCGGCAGCAGTGACCCTGACGTCCATTCGAGCGTGAGCGAAGAGTAACGCTAAAGCACCGCGGCCCGCATCACGCAGCTGCATGAGCGCAGCAAGCGCCTTGTCAGCACTCTTGACTCCTGCCTCATCAAGGAGCTTCCGCATTGCATCGGCAGCGCGCTTCTCCGCGACGTGCCACCGGCATGGACGACGGTAGGAATCAGCGCTTCAGACTGTCGGCTGCCGTCTTCCGGCGAGATGCGTTCCAGCTCCCGGCGCGGTCGTCACTTCGTCCGGTTGGCGCTTCGTCGTGGCACGTCTCCAGGACTTCGAATGGGATGCGGGCTCGGTGGGAACCTCGTCTGGGCTGGGAATGTCGGGGATGGGCACGGCAATCCCTCCCTCGTCCTCCGGCACGTCGATATCCCAGAGCCGCGGGTCCGCCTCCTCAAGGGCTTGTTGAACCTCCTTCAGCGCGTCATCGCCCGTGTACGGAGGCAACTGTGCAAGCCGGGCGCGCAGGACGCGCTCCAGCTCGGCGGCCGTGGCGAAGCGCTCGGTGGGGTCGTGCCGCAGCAGCGTGTGGAGGATGTCGCGAAGCGGCACGGACAGCCCCTCCGCGGCGCGCTCCACGTCCTCGGAACGGAAGGCCATGGCGCACCGGATGCTGTCCTCCGCGAACGGCGGCAGGTCCATCCCAAGGGAGGCCACCCAGGCCGCGAACACCTTCTCCCGCTCCGCTTGCGACAGCCGCGCCTCGACCTTCTCCGCGAGCAGGTGGCCCGGGTCGTACAGGTGCCGGCCGGTGGCGAACTCCAGCAGCGTCAGCCCCAGGGAGAAGAGGTCCGTCCGTGCGTCCACCGCTTCGCCCATCAGCGCTTCCGGTGCGGCGTAGAGGACTTCGCCCTGGGCACGCGGGAAGGACGTCGCCACCCGCCCCGTCAACCGCGAGAGGGCCATGCCGAAATCCGTCATGCGCACCTCACCGCGCGGGCCCAGGCGGATGCGGCCCGGATTGACGTCGCGGTCGACGATGCCCAGCGGCACGCCTGCCTCATCCGTGCGCGTATGCGCATGGTCCAAAGCCGCCGCGACCTCCGCGCCCACGTAGAGGATGAAGGACTCGGTGAAATAGCGCCCGCGCGCCTGTGCAATGGAGAGCAACGTGTTGAGCGACAACCCTTCGATGTTCTCCATCACCACGCACAATCCATGCGTCATCTCGACAAGGCCATGGACGCGGGCGATGCGTGGGTGCTGGAGGTACTGCGCCAGTCGCACCTCTTCCTCCAGACGGGCGCGGGTGCGCTGGAAGCCTTCGGTCTGGTCCTCCGCGTGAGGCAGGGGAAGACACTTGAGCAGCACGCAGTCACCCAGCCCCCGTGAGGTGCGGGCGAGGGCGAGCAGGACGCGTTCGCCCAGGCGGCCGGGCCCCAGGTCCCTGAAGAACTCGTAGGAGGTGTCTCCGTGCGTGAAGAGCACGACGCCGCTGGCGAGCGGCAGGTCAGACGGATGGGCCATGGGTGGGCAATTCCTTGCACCTGCACGAGAGGGATTCGCGCGAAGGCAGGTGCAAGGTAGTGCTCGCGCCGTTCTGGAGGAACGACGTGGCAGGTCCAAAAAGCCCGGAATCTCTCTCACCCCGGGTGAGAAGAAAGGGGGCCTGTCTGTAAACAGGCGTTACGTTGGGCGTGGCCGTCAATGCCACCGTTCGACGGGGTATGCCGGGACTGACTGGATGCTCACCGCCGCTCCGGGCGTGGACTCCTCCAGCTTCCGGACGAAACCCTGTTCGCCCGTCTCGATGCAGACGGGCACGGTGCGGCCATCCGGAAGCTGCGCCTGCGTGTAGCGACCCACGATGCCTTCGCCGCCCGTCCACAGGTAGCCAGAGAGCAGCGTGCCGTTGGGAAGGCCGGGATTGTGGGAGTTCCGGACCAGGCCTGTCACGGGGCCATCCCGGTGGACGGTGGTACTGCCCATTCCAGGCTGTCGGTGGTCCAGATTGATCCAAAACCCCATTCCTGTCCTCAGGCCCAGGCCGCCCTCGGCCATGTCGCCGAACATCATCTTCCGCGCCTTGGAGGGACAGTCGGCGGGCTCGGGCCGCACCTGGGCCCCCGGGCAGCCCATCTGGAGGGCGGCCGCCGCGGAGACGCCCGCGCACGTCTTGAGGAAACCCGTCCAGGCCGCTGGGGGCCAACTCGGGGGGGAGGCCAGGGCCTGCGGCTTCCTGGCGGCGGTGTCGGGAGGGGGCGACAGGGGAGCGGGAGCGCGCTTCACGGGAGGACTTTCCTTCTGGACGGGTGCGGAC
>NZ_RAWA01000325.1 GCF_003611675.1 Corallococcus sp. CA053C | reverse complement strand
GTCGGGGGCTTCGCGCGCATCCAGGTGCGCGACCGGGGCATCGGGCTGCCGGCGGATCAGGTGGAGCGCATCTTCGAGCGCTTCGGGCGCGCGGTGAGCTCGCACTCGTATGGCGGGCTGGGCCTGGGGCTGTACCTCACGCGCCGCGCGGCGGAAGCGCACGGCGGCCGGGCCTGGGCGGAACCCGGCCCGGAAGAAGGCGCGCGGTTCACGTTGGAATTGCCATTGGAGAAGGAGACGCGCGAGTGAGCCGGCCGCTGTTGGTGGTGGATGACGACACGGACCTGCGCGAGGCGCTGGAGGAGGTCCTGCGCGACGCGGGCTACACCGTGATGGGGGCGGGCAACGGCCTGCAGGCGCTGGAGGTGCTGCGCAAGGCGCAGACGACGCCGTCGCTGGTGCTGCTGGACATGATGATGCCGGTGATGGACGGCGCGACCTTCGGCCGCCAGATGCGCACGGTGGAGGCCTGGCGCGACATCCCGGTGCTCGTCTTCTCCGCCTCCGCGAACGCTCGCCAGGTGGCCGACGAGATGGGCGCCTGCGGCTACCTGCGCAAGCCCGTGGACGTGGAGACGCTGCTCAAGGCCGTGGCCGCCAACAAGGCGCCCGAAGGCACCTGAGCGCTCGCGAAGCTTGCAGGGGGTTTTGAACGGGCGGGCACCCCCGCACGCGCGTTGACGCTGTGCGCGACGGACTGGTAAGCGATTCCTTAACAGCTTTCCAGCGAGGCGCTCCCGTTGAATACCCACATGCTCGCACAGCTCCTGGTCCAGCTCATCGTCATCATCGGCGTGTCGCGGTTGATTGGCCGGGGAGCGCGGTGGCTGGGACAGCCCCTGGTCATCGCGGAGGTGGTGGCGGGCATCGCGCTGGGCCCGTCGCTCCTGGGGTGGCTCTGGCCGGACGCGCTGCGCTGGCTGTTCCCGCCGGACTCCATGCCGTTCCTGAAGATGCTGGCCGAGGTGGGGCTGGTGCTCTTCATGTTCCTCATCGGCCTGGAGCTGGACCCCAAGCTGTTGAAGGGGCGGGGGCACACGTCGGTGGTCATCAGCCACTCGAGCATCATCGTCCCCTTCGGGCTGGGCGCGGTGGCGGGCGCGCTGTGGCTGTACCGGACGCTGTCGGACCCTTCGGTGCCGTTCTCGTCGTTCGTGCTGTTCATGGGCGTGTCCATGAGCATCACGGCCTTCCCGGTGCTGGCGCGCATCCTCAGCGAGCGCGGGCTGATGCAGTCGAAGATTGGCGCCATCGCCATCGCGTGCGCGGCGGTGGACGACGTGACGGCGTGGTGCCTCTTGGCCTTCGTGGTCTCGCTGGTGCGCGCGTCCAGCCTGGCCCAGGCGGGGATGACGACGCTGTTCGCGGTGCTCTACATCGGCTTCATGCTGCTGCTGGTGCGGCCGTTCCTCGCCCGGCTGGGCGCGCGCGTGGCCAGCCGCGAGGGCCTGACGCAGAACGTGGTGGCGGGCACGCTGCTCCTGCTGCTCGCGTCCGCGTGGACCACGGAGCGCATTGGCATCCACGCGCTGTTCGGTGCGTTCCTCTTCGGCGCGGTGATTCCCAAGGAGGGCGGGCTGGCCGCGGCGCTGATTGAAAAGCTGGAGGACGTGACGGTGGTGATGCTGCTGCCCGTGTTCTTCGCCTTCAGCGGGCTGCGCACGCAGGTGGGGCTGCTGGACAGCGCGCAGGCGTGGCTGACGTGCGGGGCCATCATCCTGCTGGCGTGCCTGGGCAAGTTCGGCGGCAGCGCGGTGGCGGCGCGCGTCACCGGCCTGCGGTGGCGGGAGGCGGGGGCCATTGGCGTCCTGATGAACACGCGCGGGCTGATGGAGCTCATCGTGCTCAACCTGGGCCTGGACCTGGGCGTCATCTCCCCCACGCTCTTCACGATGATGGTCATCATGGCGTTGGTGACGACGTTCATCACGTCGCCGCTCTTGCGCTGGATGTATCCGCCGGAGGAGCAGGCGCGCGACCAGCTGGCGCAGGCGCCGGACGCGGCGCTGGTGCCGTCCGCGTACACGGTGCTCCTGTGCGTGTCGCACGGGCAGGCGGGGCCGGGCATGGCGGTGCTGTCGCGGGCGCTGTCGGGCGAGCGCAACGACGCGAGCCTCTACGCGCTCCACCTCTTGTCGCCGGAGCGTCCGCTGCGCGTGCGCGCGGAGGGGGCGCTGGATGCGAACGGCGCGGAGGGCGCGGCCGGCGCGGCGGGCACGGCGGGCAGCGCGCTGACGCCGCTGTTGGGGCGCGCGGAGAAGCTGGGGCTGTCGGTGCGCACGCTGTCGTTCGTGTCGTCGGAGCCGGCGCGGGACATCTGCCGCACGGCGCAGGCCAAGCGCGCGGACCTGGTGCTGCTGGGCTGGCACAAGCCGCTCTTCAGCCAGACGGTGCTGGGCGGCACGGTGCACGAGGTCATGCAGGAGGCGTCCAGCACGGTGGCGGTGCTGGTGGACCGGGGGCTGTCGCAGGTGCGGCGGGTGCTGGTGCCCTTCGTGGGCAGCCGGCATGACCGGGCGGCGCTGGGGCTGGCGCGGCGGCTGTTCAAGCAGTCCGGCGCGGAGGTGACGGTGCTGCACGTGACGTCGCCGGAGGGCGCGGGCACCGGGCGCGCGCAGGTGGACGAGCTGTTCCCCCTGGACGAGGGCGCCGCGGTGAAGCTCAAGGTGGTGCGCCACGCGTCGCCGGAGGAGGCCGCGCTGGAGGAGGCGCGCGCGGGCTACGACCTGGTGGTGGTGGGCGTGGGCGCCGAGTGGGGCCTGGAGGACAAGCTGTTCGGCGTGCAGCGCGAGCGCATCGTGCGGGACGCGCCCGGGTCGCTGCTGCTCGTCCGTCACCCGGAGGGCGCCCCGGCGCTGGCCCAGGGACAGGGCCAGGGCCAGCAGCAGGGCGCCACGCCGGACGCCGCGCACGCGGTCGGGGCGAGGACCTGAGCGCCATGCACCTGGGAGCCACGCTGCGCCTGCTGCGCGTCGACGCGGGCCTGTCCCTGCGCGACCTGGCGCGGCGCATCGGCGTGTCGAGCGCGTACCTGAGCCGCGTGGAGCACGGCGTGGACGCGCCGCCCACGCAGGCGCGGCTGACGGCCATCGCCCGGGAGCTGGACGTGCCCCCGGCGCTGCTGATGGACGTGGGCAACCGGGTGAGCCCCTACGTCGCGGGCTACCTGGAGGACGTGCCCGCGGCGGGGACGCTGCTGTTGGACATCGCGCGGCGCAAGCTCACCGGCGCGCAGCTCGCGCGCGTGCGGGCGTTCCTGGACGCGGAGTTCCCCCTGCGCGAAGGGCGCGGCGACGAACCCGCGCCCGCGCTGGGACCGCTCCTGTGCGCCGAGCGCGTGGTGGTGCAGCTGAGCTGCGAGGACTACGAGGACGCGCTCGACGTGGCGGCGGGACGGCTGGCGTCGGCGCTGCCCGGCCTGGACGCGGCGGCGCTGGCGTCGGGACTGCGCCAGCGCGAGGGCGAGGCCCCGTCCCAGGTGGGCAATGGCGTAACGGTGCCGCACGCGTTCGTGCCCGGCGCGTCCCCGGCCGCGGCGCTGGTGACGCTGGCCCGGCCCCTGGACGCGGACACCCCGGACGGCCAGCCCCTGCGGCTGGTGGTGGCGCTGGTGGACGGCCACCCGGGTCGCGCGCGGCTGATGCGGCTGGCGCACGTGGCGAGGCTCGCGGGGCGTGGGCTGGCGGACCGGCTCCACGGCGCGGACGGGCCCGGGCGGGTGCTGGAGCTGCTGGAGGACCTGGAAGCGCTGCGCTGAAGCGACGCGCCCCCAGGGCCCGGGTCAGGTCCCCGGAGCAGGGGGCGGGGGCACCCAGTGCTCCCACGCGCCCAGGTCCCGGTAGCCCAGGTGCCGGTAGACGCGCAGGCCGGACGCGGTGGATTGGAGCACCGTCGCCGTGCACCCGCGCGCGCGCGCCCCGGCGATGAGCCCTCGCATCACCGCGGTGGCCAGCCCCACGCCCCGGGCCTCCGGCGCGGTGGCCACCAGGTACACGCCCGCCGTGTCCGCCACGTCCACCGCCATCCCGCACGACATGGGCTCGCCGCCGTCGCGCGCCACCACCGTGTGCACGTGGCGCGGGGGCGGCCGCTGCCAGATGGCGAGGATGTCCCGCCACTCGGGGCCGTAGGTCTTGACGTTGATCTCCACCAGGGCGTCCATCCGGTCCACGGCCTCCACCGGCACCCCGGGGGCCATGTCCATGTCCGGCAGGTCCTTCAGCCAGGCGCCCATGGCGGGCACGGTGAAGTCCGGCTTGTAGCCCGCGGCGGCCAGCACCCGCTTCGCCTCCAGCTGCCCGGGCGTCAGGGTGACGCGCCAGCGCGACAGGCCCAGGCTCCGGTAGAAGTCGTCCAGCGCGGGCAGCGCCTGCTCCAGCGCGTCCGCGTGGGTGAAGAGGACCTGCTGGAAGTGCGCGTCCTGGTACGCGGGCAGCGCGAACGCCTCCACGCCCGGAAGGCGCAGGTGGCGCAGCGAGCCGCGCTCGGCCTGGAGGCGCTTGAATTCGATGAGGTTGGCGTGCAGCCGCGAGGTGAGTTCGGCATCCGTCATGCGGGCGCGCAGCCTAGACACGGAGGCGACAGCCAAAGAACAGCCCTGGAGGAAAGGACGCGCACACCGTCCGCCCGGGGGTTAGGTTCCAGCTTCACGCCGCCATGAGCCAGCGCTTCTTCTCCTTCGATCCCCGCCCCACCCGAATCGCCCTCTTCGTGGGCGCGTGCCTGCTCGCGGTCCTCACCGCCTGGGCCCTCGCGGACTTCCGGGGCGGAGGGGGGCTGCTCGCCATGGCGCGGGCCGGCATCAGCACGGGCCTGATGCTCACCTTCCTGGTCTCCGTGCACCGCCTGCGCCCCCGCTCGGAGTGGGGCATCACCCTGGACAGCGCGGGCGTGCGGGTGTCCCGGCCCTTCAGCGGCAAGCCGCTGGAATTGCACTGGGGACAGATTGATTCCGTGCGCCGGGTCGGCCGCAAAGGGAGCGTGCTGGGCCTGTTCCTGAAGGAAGAGGGAAGGGTGCTCGTGACGCGACATCTTTTCGCCCGCAAAGCTGTTTATGAGGAGTTGATCGCGGCGCTGGAGGACCGTCTCCCGCCCTCGCGTTTCGACGCCTGATTCATGAATCTTTTCGCAGCCTTGCGCGGGCTCCCGAACCTTGTCCGGGATGCCCGGTGGTGGTAGGCACAGCAGGCACAGCCCTGTCGCAACGGCAGCCTTTCCCAAGGACACGTTTCACATGGAAAAGACCCCCGCTACCGGCGCCGCGCTGGCCGCGCCGCCCGCCGATTATGGGACGGACAGCATCACCAAGCTCGAAGGGCTGGAGGCCGTCCGCAAGCGCCCTGGCATGTACATCGGCGACACGATGACCTACGGGCTGCACAAGCTCGTCTACGAGGTCGTCGACAACTCCGTGGACGAGGCGCTCGCCGGCTTCTGCACGGACATCGAAGTCGTCATCCACGTGGATGGCTCGCTCAGCGTCCAGGACAACGGCCGCGGCATTCCCGTGGGCCCGCACCCGGATCCCAAGTTCAAGCACAAGGACACGCTGGAGGTCGTGCTCACGGAGCTGCACGCCGGCAGCAAGTTCGGCAACGGCGCGTACAAGGTCTCCGGCGGCCTGCACGGCGTGGGCGTCACGTGCGTGAACTTCCTCTCCGAGTGGTTCAAGGTCCGCGTCCAGCGCGACGGCAAGGTGTTCGAGCAGGGCTACGCGCGCGGTGTGTCCAACAGCCCGCCGGTGGAGGTGGGCACCACGGACAAGCGCGGCACGCTGATCCACTTCAAGCCCGACCCCACCATCATGGAGACGGCGGACTTCAACTTCGAGACGCTCAGCCAGCGGCTGCGTGAGCTGGCGTTCCTCAACGCGGGCCTGCACATCACCATCCGCGACGAGCGCACGCAGAAGGAGCACGACTTCAAGTTCGACGGCGGCATCGCGTCCTTCGTGGAGTACCTCAACAAGGCGAAGGAGGCGCTGCACGACAAGCCCGTCTTCATCAAGTCGGAGCGCGAGGGCGTGTCGCTGGAGATCGCCATGCAGTGGAACGATGGCTACGACGAGCGCATCTTCACCTTCGCCAACAACATCAACACCCACGAGGGTGGCAGCCACCTGTCCGGCTTCAAGGCCGCGCTCACGCGCACGCTCAACAGCTACGCGGAGAAGGGTGGGCAGTGGAAGGACCTGAAGGAGACGCCCACCGGCGAGGACGCGCGCGAGGGCCTGTCCGCCGTCATCTCCGTGAAGCTGTCCAACCCCCAGTTCGAGGGGCAGACGAAGACGAAGCTGGGCAACAGCGAGGTGAAGGGCCTGGTCGAGCAGATGGTGAACGACCAGCTCGCGTCCTTCCTGGAGGAGAACCCGCCCGTCGCCAAGAAGGTCGTGGCCAAGGTGGGCGACGCGTGCCGCGCGCGCATCGCGGCCCGCAAGGCCCGTGAGACGGTGCGCCGCAAGGGCGTGCTGGACGGCGGCGGCCTGCCCGGCAAGCTCGCGGACTGCCAGAGCCGCGACCCGCACGAGAGCGAGCTGTACATCGTCGAGGGTGACTCCGCAGGCGGCTCCGCCAAGCAGGGCCGGGACCGGCGCAACCAGGCCATCCTCCCCTTGCGCGGCAAGATCCTGAACGTGGAGAAGGCGCGCTTCGAG
Organism: Corallococcus sp. CA053C; assembly: GCF_003611675.1. Classification (GTDB taxonomy): domain Bacteria; phylum Myxococcota; class Myxococcia; order Myxococcales; family Myxococcaceae; genus Corallococcus. The sequence continues at coordinate 4,777 of NZ_RAWA01000325.1, read as the reverse complement.
AAGATGCTGACCAGCGCTGAAATCGTCACGCTCATCACCGCGCTGGGCACGGGCATCGGGGCGGAGGACTACGACCCGGAGAAGGCGCGCTACCACCGCATCATCCTGATGACGGACGCAGACGTGGACGGCAGCCACATCCGCACGCTGCTGCTCACGTTCTTCTACCGGCAGATGCGCGAACTCATTGACCGGGGCTACGTCTACATCGCGCAGCCGCCGCTCTACAAAGTCACGCGCAACAAGAAGGACAGCTACGTCAAGAACGAGCGCGACCTCAACGAGTACCTGCTGAAGATCGCCGCCGAGCACGCCCGGGTGCAGACGCCCGCGGGGGAGCTGGGCGGCAGCGAGCTCAAGGTGCTGCTGGAGAAGGTCATCACCTACGAGGAGCGCCTGGAGAAGCAGGCCAAGCGCCGCGACGCGCGCATCGTGGACGCGCTGGTGCAGGCGACGAACCTGCGCGCGGACCTGCTCGCGGACGAGCAGGCGGTGGAGTCCGAGTACCTGGCGATGCGCGAGTACTGCCAGCGGCGCATGCCGGACGTGATGGGCCGGATGTCCCGGCGCGTGGAGCAGGACCCGGAGCACCAGTCCAAGAAGCTGGTGGTGCTGACGGACCTGAACGGCTCCATGCGCGAGTCCGTGTTCGACCACGCCTACCTGTCGTCGCCGGAGTACCAGGAGCTCATCACCCTGCGCGAGGCCTTCAACTCGCTGGGCAAGGCGCCCTACCGCGTGAAGGTGGACGCGGGCGAGGTGACGGCGTTCTCCGTGCAGGAGGTGCTGGCCGCGGTCCGCAAGGACGCGCAGAAGGGCCTGGGCCTGCAGCGCTACAAGGGGCTGGGTGAGATGAACCCGGAGCAGCTCTGGGACACCACCATGAACCCCGTCACGCGCACGCTGCTCCAGGTGCGGGTGGAGGACGCGGTGGAGAGCGACGACATCTTCTCGCTGCTGATGGGCGAGGCGGTGGAGCCCCGCCGCGAGTTCATCGAGCGCAACGCGCTGGACGTGCAGAACCTGGACATCTGAGCCTGCGCCGTCCCCTGTGAATCAAGCGCCGGGCCCCGGGGGAAAAGACCCGTGGGCCCGGTGCCGTTTTTCGGCTCCGCGCCCACGTGCCCTTCCCATCCTTGTTGAGCCGGGCCGCGCGAAGCGGCCCCGGAAGCCCTTACGGAAGGAACCTTGAGACCAGCGACCAGCGCGAGGAGGCCCCCGCGCGCATGTTGAGGATGGCGGTGATGGCGATGACGCCCGCCATGGTGGCGAGGTTCACGATGCCGCCCACGTCCATGGCCTTCATCGTCTTCGCGGCCGTCTCCGGCGTGTTGGCCGTCGGCGTCAGCCCCGTCTCCGCGGGCACGGCGCCTTCGGGCGCCTGCCTGGCGAGGAAGGCACCGCCGAAGATGTTGGCCGCGCCCAGCGCCACGGTGGCGCCCAGCAGCACGTCCTTGGCGATGACCAGCCCGCGCGTGGTGCTGTCGATCTCCTTGCCCGTCAGCCGCGAGCGGCCCACCAGCCAGGTGATGGCCGCCAGCCCCACCGACGCCGCGTTCACGATGTTGAAGCCGTTCCAGGCGGCGTTCGCCACCTGCCCGCGATCCTCATGCGAATCCAGCACCTTCACCGCCGGGTTCAGGGCGATCTTCCCGAACAACGTGCCACCGAAGCCGGCGGCGAGACCCAGGTTGTGCAGCACCAGACCAGTCGAGGACATCACAGGCATCATGGACGGACTCCCAACACAGAGAATGTGGATGTCCGTGAGGGTAGGCACTACCCCCTGGCGCGGGAGCAGCGCCTCAGGGTCATGCCCTGGAGGGCCATGATGTCCGCCTGCCAACCGGGCCTCCCAGCGGGGGCCCGTGTGCCCGGCTGCCTGGGTAGACGCTGGGGGCTACCGCTCGGAGCGGTTGGCGCCGCGGAGCGCTTCGGCGCGCTCCTTGCGGGACATATTCGTCACGTCGACGATGTCGAAGTCGAGCGCGCCCTGGTTGTCGCCCAGGCTGATGTCCGGGAAGAGGCAGCGCACGTCCTTCACGCCGGACACCTGGTAGCGCTTGCCCGCCTCCAGCAGCCGGTGCGTGCGGCGCACGGCCTCCTCGGTGGGCCCCTTCTCCACGCACAGCACGGTGCGCACGCGGCCCTGGGTGCCGCCCTTCACCTCGGCGAAGTCGTCGCGCACGGTGAAGAGGTAGGTGGACCTGGGGTTGAGGCCGCGCAGCTGCATCTGGTGCCGGGGCTTCGCCTGCACGGCGTTCTTCTGGGGCTCGAACAGCACCGAGCGCGGCGGGATGTACGCGGACTGCCGCAGGTGCACGCGGATGGAGCCCCGGTTGTCCTCCGGGCCGGTGTCGTCCATCGCGAAGAAGTGCAGCTTCTTGGCGCCCTTGATGGTGCGGGGCGCGGCGCTGACGAAGCCCACGGCGTTGTCGGCCGGGAGGTCGCCCTCGGCGTAGAAGACCAGCGTGCCGGACGCGACGCCGTCGCCTTCCGCGAACGCCGCGCTGCCCTCGGTCCACACCGAGTAGGCCGCGCCGGGCGCCACGTCGATGGTGGCCGTCGGGTACTCCGGCAGCGGCAGCGCGTTGTACATGGGCCGCAGCACCAGCAGGCGCGTGGGGTAGTCCACGATGCGCATCTCGCGGTCCTTGCCCGTGAGCGCGGCGTCGTCGGCCGAATCGACCGGAGCGGCGGCGACGGCGGTCCCGCCATCCTCCGGGGCGGCCCCTGCGTCCGTCGTGGCCACGGCGGCGACCGCGCTGCCGGCGTCGGGATCACCCGCGTCGGTGTCGGTGGCGGGCACGGTGGTGGTGATGATGGACGCCACCTGGGCGCTCGTGGGCGCCAGCTCCAGCTCCGCCTTGAGGTGGTACTCCGCCTGGTTGGGGGAGAAGCGGCGCGTCCACGCGCGGTAGCCCGGCTTGGTGATGACGACGGTGTGCGGCGTGCGCACGTCCGCGCCCACGACGCGGTTGGGCGTCTTGCCGGCGGGCTTGTCGTTGACGACGATGGCGGCCCCCTCCGGCTTGGAGGTGATCCACAGGATGGCGGCGTCGCCCACCAGCTCGTCGCCGGGATCCGGTGCGAACATGAAGCGCACCGCCACCCCGATGAAGATGAGGGCGACGGCGGCGGTGAAGACGCCCATGCTCAGCGACCGCACCTGCTTCACGCGCTTGCTCTCGCGTTCGGCGGCTTCGGCGGCCAGCTTCTCGCGCACGTCGTCCACGCTGGTGCGCACCCGGGGCGCGGCCTTCTCCTCCGGCTCCGGCGCGATGGCCGTCTCCACCGGCGTGTCGCGCGGGGCGGCGAACGTGGGGAGCGACTGCGGCATCGCCGTGGGTTCGGTCCCGGAGTCGGTGTCCGGCTCGGGCGGCAGCTCCGGCGGCAGGGGGCGGCGGCCCACGCCGGTGGCCTCGCGGGTGCCGCCGGTCGTCACGCGGCGCGCGCCGGTGGTGCTGCGGCGCACGGCGGTGGCCTGGGTGGTGCTGCCGCGGCGCGCCCCGCTGTCGCTCGCGGGGCGCAGGCCGGGGGCGCTGGGCGAGCGCACGCCGGGGCTGGACGGGCGGGCCACGCCGGGGCTCGATGACCGGCCGTTGCTCGAAGGCAGCCGCGCTCGGCCCTGGGATGTCTCCGACGACGGGGACTGCCACGCGGCGAGCTGATCCTTGAAGCTGGGCGGCAGCTCCACCTTGCGTCCCTCGGCGGCGAGCTCCTCCGCGAAGAGGTACGTCATCAGCTGGCTCAGCATCGTCGGCGTGAAGCGGGGCGTGTCGCGGTAGAGCATCTCCACCAGCGACTCGCTCAGGTCCTTCGCCGTCTGGTAGCGCGCGTCGCGGTCCACCGCCATCGCGTGCGCGACGATCTGCTCCAGCTCCTCGCCCACGCCCGGGTTGACGGCGGACGGGGGCAGGCAGTCGCCGTGGATGATGCGTGGCAGCACGGTGACGAACTCGCCCTCGAAGGGGCGCCGGCCGCACAGCATCTCGTAGAGGACGATGCCCGCGGCGTACACGTCCGTGCGGGCGTCCAGGTCCTGCTGTCCCCGGGCCTGCTCGGGGGAGAAGTACGGGTACTTGCCCTTGAGCGTGCCGGGCGACGTCTTGGCCTCCACCGCGCTGGTGGCCTTGGCGATGCCGAAGTCGATGACCTTGACCTCGCCCTCGTAGGAGATGAGGACGTTGTCGGGGGACACGTCGCGGTGCACGAGCCCCAGCGTCTGGCCGTCCTCGCCCACGTGGCGGTGCGCGTAGTCCAGGCCCTCGCACAGCTTGCTGGCGATGTGCAGCGCCAGGGGCTGCGGCAGGAAGCCCACCCCGGCGCGGGCCGCGCGGCGCAGCACCTTGGACAGGGGCTGGCCGTGCACCAGCTCCATGGCGATGAAGTACTGCCCGTCCACTTCACCGAAGTCGAAGATCTGCGCGATGTTGCCGTGCGTGAGGCCGGCCGCGACGCGCGCTTCGCTGATGAACATCTCCACGAAGTCGTGGTCGTCCACGAAGTGCGGGAGGATCTGCTTGATGACGCACGGCTTCGTCACGCCGGCCGCACCCGTCAGGCGCGCGCGATACGTGACGGCCATGCCCCCCGCGGCAATCTTGGAGACCAGGACGTACTTGCCGAATTGCTGGAGACTGGGTTCTGCCACGGGTGAGCAGGCGGGGCCGGTGAAGGGGGAGGGCCGGAGCATACTCGCCTTCGTCGGAAAGTCCCGGAAGCGCTCGCATGGCATGCGAAGATTTCGCTCCGGGTGCTGGCCGGGGGGCGCGGG
>NZ_RAWA01000324.1 GCF_003611675.1 Corallococcus sp. CA053C | reverse complement strand
AGTTGGGCGAGGACGGACGGGGTGAGGGTGACGGCGGTGATGGCGCGGGAGCGAAGCAGCGAATGGAGGGGCTCGCCGGGCATGAGCTGCTCGCGGGGTGCGAGGTGGAGGCAGGCACCGGCGAGGAGGGTGGCGAAGACTTCGCAGACGGAGGCGTCGAAGCCGAGGGACGCGAACTGAAGGACGCGGGAGTGCGAGTCGAAGCCGTGCTCACGGACGGCGGCGAGCGCGGTGTTGCACAGGCCGCGGTGGGTGAGGAGGGTGCCCTTGGGACGGCCGGTGGAGCCAGAGGTGTAGATGACGTAGGCGAGCGAGTCGGGCACGCCACGAGGAGGCAGCGGCAGGGTGGACCGGGTGGCCACCCGCGGCCAGTCCGCGTCCAGGCACACGAGGAACCCGCTGTCCGAGGGCAGCTCATCCGCCAGGTGCTCCTGGGTGAGGAGCACGGGCACCGCCGAGTCGGCGAGCATGAAGGCGAGGCGCTCGGCGGGGTACGACGGATCCAGGGGCACCCAGGCGCCACCGGCCTTGAGGACGGCGAGGATGCCGATGGGCAGGTCGAAGGAGCGCTCGACGCAGAGGCCCACGCGGGTCTCGGGGCCGACACCCAGCGAGCGCAGGTGGTGCGCGAGCTGGTTGGCGCGGGCGTCGAGCTCGCGGAAGGAGAGGGTGGCGTCGCCGGTGGAGACGGCGGGAGCGTCCGGGGTGCGGGCCACCTGGGCTTCGAAGAGCTGGTGGGCGAGGACGTCGCGGGGGAAGTCCACGTCGCTGGCGTTCCACTCCACCAGCACGCGCTGCCGCTCCGCGTCCGTGAGCAGGGACAGCGAACCCAGCGGCTGTTCGGGCCGGGCGAGCACCGCCTCCAGGGCGATGCTCCAGAGCGCCAGGAGCTGATCCATGGCCTCCCGGGTGAAGCGCGCCGGGTCATAGCCCAGCCGCAGGAGCAGCTCGCGGTCGGGGATGATCATCGCGGCGAGCGGGTAGTTGATGCGCTCGATGAAGCTCACGTCGCGGATCGCCAGGGCGCTGCCCCGCTCGATGACGGACGTGTCCACGGGATAGTTCTCGAAGACGAGGAAGCTGTCGAAGAGGGCCGTGCCGCGGGGCACCTCGCTCCAGGTCTGCACCTTCACCAGGGGGCTGTGCTCGTACTGGCGCATCTCCACCTGCCACGCCTGCAGCTCCTTCAACCACCGCAGCACCGGGACGTCTGGATCCAACCTCACGCGCACCGGCAGGGCGTTGATGAAGAGGCCCACCATGGACTCCACGTCCGTCAGGTCCGGCGGACGGCCGGAGACGGTGGTGCCGAAGACGGCGTCCGAAACTCCCGCGCAGCGGCCGAGCACCAGGCCCCAGGTGGCCTGCACCAGCGTGTTGAGGGTGAGCCCGTTCTCGCGAGCGAAGGCCTGCAGCTCCGCGGTGCGCGCCGCGCTCAGGTGGATCTCCCGCTCCCCGGGAGGCAGGCCAGCTCCGTCGACCTTCGGGGGCAGGGCCAGGGGCAGCGGCGTGGGCGTGGTGAACCCCCGCAGCGACCGCCGCCAGAAGACCTCCGCGCCAGCGTCATCCTGGCGCTGGAGCCAGGCGATGTAGTCGCGGAAGGGGAGCACGGCGTGCTGGGGCAGCGGCTCGCCGCGCTGGAGCGCCTGGTAGGTGGTGAAGAGCTCCTGGAACAGCAGGCCCAGGCTCCAGCCGTCCAGCAGCACGTGGTGGTAGGTCCACACCATGCGCGTGACGTCGTCCGCCAGGCGGATGAGCGCCAGCCGCATCAGGGGCGGGCGCGACAGGTCGAAGCCCTCGGTGCGATCCCCGGAGAGGAAGGCCTCCAACCGCGCTTGCTGCTCCGCGGGAGGCAGGCCGCGCCAGTCCAGCTCCAGCCAGGGCAGCGCCGCGCGGGGGCGCACCACCTGGAGCGGTTCGGCCAGCCCCTCCCAGTAGAGCGCGGTGCGCAGCAGCGGCTGTCGCTCCACCAGCCGGTCCATGGCCCGGTGGAAGGTGTCCAGGTCCAGGGGCGTGTGGAACTCCCACGTGAGCTGCTCCAGGTACATGCCCGCCAGGGGCTCGAGCAGCGCGTGGAAGAGCATGCCCTGCTGCATGGGCGACAACGGGTAGATGTCCTGCGCGAGCGCGTCGCGCTGGAAGATGCGCTCGAGCCCGTCCTGGGTGAGGTGCGCCAGGGGGAAGTCGGAGGGCGTGCGGTGGGCGGCGTCCGCGCTGGCGCGGTCCGCGATGATGCGCCGCAGGGCCTCGCGGAAGCCCGTGGCGAGGGCCTGCATGGTGCCGGGTGCGTGCAGGGCCTCGCTGTAGCTGACGTAGAGGTCCATCCGGCCGGAGAGCACGTAGCCGCCCACCTCCAGCACGTGGGGACGGCGCTCCCCCGCGCCGATGGTGGGGCCCGCGGACTCGCGCACCAGGGTGAAGGGGCCCTCGGCGCGGGAGCCCGTGTCGAACTGGCCCAGGTAGTTGAAGCTCACCTCCGCGGCGGGCAGTGCGCGCAGGCGCCGCGCCGCTTCGTCCTCGCGCAGGTAGCGCAGCAGGCCGTGGCCCAGGCCGCGTCCCGGCACCTTCGCCAGCGTCTCCCGCACGGCACGCACCGCGTCGCCCGGGCTGGCCGCCTCCGGCACCGTCAGCAGCGCCGGGTACAGCGACGTGAACCAGCCCACCGTGCGCGACAGGTCCACGTCGTCGAAGAGGTCCTCGCGGCCGTGGCCTTCCAGATCCACCAGCAGGCGCGACTGGCCCGTCCAGGCCGTCAGGGCCTGCATCAGCGCCGCGAGCAGCACGTCGTCGATGCGGGCCCGGTACGCGGCGGGCACCTCCTGCAACAACAGGCGCGTCTCCTCCTCGTCCAGCGACACCGTCACGCCTCGCGCCGACGCGAAGGTGGCGTCACCGCCGGCCCCGTCCCTCGGGAGCGGGCGCACGCGCGCGCGGGCCTCGTCGAGCCAGAAGGGCAGCTCCGCCGTCACCGCCGGCGAATGGGCGTGCGCCACCAGCCGCTCCGCCCAGCTCTTGAAGGAGGTGCTCTTGGCGGGCAGCGCGAGCGCCCGTCCCTCCTGGAGCTGCTGACACGCCGTGCCCAGGTCCTCCAGCAGCGTGCGCCAGGAGACGCCGTCCACCGCGAGGTGGTGGATGACGAGCACCAGCCGCCCCGTGCGTCCGGCCGCGGGCTCCACCAGCGCCGCCGCCATCAGCGGGCCGTCCTCCAGGGACAGGCCGCGCTGCAGCTCCCCGGCGACGGCTTCCAGGCGCGATGCCTCCACCCGCCGCAGCACCACGCCGTTGCCACCGGGCGCCGCGCACGTCTGGCGCCAGCCCCCGGCGGTCCGGGTGAGGCGCAGCCGGAGCGCGTCGTGGTGCGCCAGCAGGTGGTTCAGCGCCTGCTCCACGATGTCCGCCGCCACCGGCTGGCGCAGCTCCAGCACCATCGCCTGGTTGTTGTGGTGCGGGGCCTCCAGGTCGCGCTCCACGAACCAGCGCTGGATGGGCGTGAGGGGCACGGGGCCCGTCACCGGACCCTGTTCGCCCTGGGGGACGCGCGTCTCCACCGCCAGGGGCGCCAGCTCCGCGAGCGTCGGGTGTTGGAAGAGCTGCTTGGGGGTGAGGCGCAGGCCCACGCGGTGCGCGCGGGCGATGATCTGCAGGCTGACGATGGAGTCGCCGCCCAGCGCGAAGAAGTCGTCGTGCACGCCCACCTTCTCCAGCCGCAGCACCTGCGCCCAGATGGCGGCGAGCTGGCGCTCCACCGCCGTCCTCGGCGCCACGAAGGCGGTGCCCGTCGCGCGCTCCTGCTCCGGCGCGGGCAACGCGCGGCGATCCACCTTGCCGTTGGACGTGAGCGGCAGGGACCCGAGCGTGACGAGCGACGCGGGCACCATGTAGTCCGGCAGCCGCTGCAAGAGGTGCTGGCGCAGGGCGTCCGCGCTCGCGACCTGGCCCACGTTCGCCACCACGTAGCCCACCAGCCGCTTTACTCCCGGCGCGTCCTCGCGCGCCACCACCACCGCCTCGCGCACCGTGGGGTGTCGCAGCAGGGCGTTCTCGATCTCTCCCAGCTCGATGCGGAAGCCGCGGATCTTCACCTGGAGGTCGCCGCGGCCCAGGTACTCCAGCTGCCCGTCCTCGCGCACGCGCGCCAGGTCGCCCGACTTGTAGAGGCGCTCACCGGGCCGCTGTGAGAAGGGGTGCGGCACGAAGCGCTCCGCCGTCAGCTCCGGACGGTGGAGGTAGCCGCGCGCCAGTCCCTGGCCGCCGATGTACAGCTCACCGGGGATGCCCACGGGCTGCGGCTGCAGCTGCGCGTCCAGGACGAAGGCCTGCAGGTCCGGGATGGGCACGCCGATGACGCTGCTCGAGGCCCCTTCCGCGTCCGCCGCGTCCACCACCCGGTAGGTGACGTGCACCGTCGTCTCGGTGATGCCGTACATGTTGACGAGCTGGGGCCGCTGGTCGCCGTGTTTTGAGAACCAGGGCCGCAGGCTCGCGAACTCCAGCGCCTCCCCGCCGAAGATGACGGAGCGCAGGGACAGCCCGCCGGGCTCCGAGGAGGTCGCGTCGGCGTGGATGAGCTGGCGGAAGGCGGAGGGCGTCTGGTTGAGGACCGTCACCCGCTCGCGGCGCAGCAGCGACAGGAAGGCGTCCGGGGAGCGGCTCACCCAGTAGGGCACCACCACCACGCGCCCGCCGTACAGCAGCGCGCCCCACAGCTCCCAGACGGAGAAGTCGAAGGCGTACGAGTGGAAGAGCGTCCACACGTCGCTCGCGTCGAAGCGGTACCAATGCTGAGTGGCGCTCATCAGGCGCACCACCTGCTCATGGGCCAGCTGCACGCCCTTGGGCCGGCCGGTGGAGCCCGACGTGTAGATGACGTACGCGAGGTTGGCCGGCGTGGTCCCCGCCTCCGGTGCGTGGACCGGCTCCGCGTCGAAGCCGTCCTGCGGATCATCCAGGAGCACCACGCTGGCGCGGTGGGCCGGCAGCGCGCCCTGGTGCGCGACCTGGGTGAGGAGCACCGGCACTGCGGTGTCCTCGAGCATGAAGGCCAGGCGGTCGGCCGGGTACGACGGATCCATGGGCACGTACGCGCCGCCCGCCTTGAGGATGGCGAGCAGGCCCACCACCATCTCCAGCGAGCGCTCCACGCACAGGCCCACGAGCGTCTCCGGGCCCACGCCCCGCTGGCGCAGGCGCCACGCGACCTGGTTGGCGCGGGTGTCGAGCTGCCGGTAGGTGAGGTGCTGCGCCTCGTAGCTGACGGCGACAGCGTCCGGCGTCCGGGCCACCTGCGCCTCGAAGAGGTGGTGCAGGGCGGGGCCCCGGGCGAAGCCCTCACGCACGGTGTTCCACTCCACCAGGTGCTGCTGGCGCTCGGGCTCCGTGAGCAGGGGCAGCCGGGCCACGTGCTGTTCCGGATGGACGATGGCGGACCGGAGCAGCACCTCCAGGTGCCCCAGGAGCCGCGCCGCGGTGGTCGCGTCGAAGAGGTCGGCGTTGTACTCCAGCGCCGTCTCCAGGCCCCGCTCGCCGTCGGTGACGTAGAGGGTGAGGTCGAACTTGGCCGTGCGCCCCTCCACGGGCAGCGGGCGCAGCGTCAGGCCCGGCAGGGCGCGCTCCAGCGACAGCCCCTGCTGGTAGACGATCATCACCTGGAACAGGGGCGTGCGGCTCAGGTCGCGCTCGGGCTGGAGCGCTTCCACGAGCCGCTCGAAGGGCACGTCCTGGTGGGAGAACGCGCCGAGCACGGCTTCGCGCGCCTGGGTGAGCAGCTCCCGGAAGGACCGGTGCGCGTCCACGCGGGCGCGCAGCACCAGGGTGTTGATGAAGAGGCCGACGAGCCCCTCCAGCTCCGGGCGCCCGCGTCCGGAGACGGGCGTGCCCACGTTCAGATCCTCCTGGCCCGTGTAGCGGTACAGCAGCGCCTGCAACGCGGCCAGGTACGTGGTGAAGGGGGTGATGCCCTCGTGGCGGTGGAAGGCGCGCAGGGAGTCGGAGAGGTCGCGCGGCAGGGCGCGGGTGACCACGCCGCCCCGGGACGTGGCGAGCGCCGGGCGCGGCCTGTCCGTGGGCAGCTCCAGCGCGTGCGGTGCGCCTTGGAGTTGCTGGCGCCACCAGCCGAGCTGCGCGTCGAGCACGTCGCCCTGGAGCCACGAGCGCTGCCACACCGCATGGTCCGCGGGCTGCACCGGCAGGGGCGGCAGCGGCGACGGCTCCTCCCGGAGGAAGGCGTCGTAGAGCGCGGCCAGCTCCCGCAGCAGCACGTCCATGGACCAGCCGTCCGAGACGATGTGGTGCAGCGTCAGGAGCAGCGCGTGGCGCCGGGACTCCAGGCGCAACAGGGTGACGCGCAGGAGCGGCCCGCGCGTGAGGTCGAAGGGCCGGTGCGCTTCCTCGGTGGCGAGCCGGCGCGCCTCCTCCTCACGCTCGTGCGCGGGCAGCGCTTCCAGGTCCACGACGGTGAGGGGCGGGGTGGCCTCCGGGTGCACGCGCTGCTCACCGCCGTGCTCGCCCTGGAGGAACGTCGTCCGCAGCGCTTCGTGGCGTTGGATCAGCTCCCGGAAGCAGCGCTCCAGCACGCCCACGTCCAGCGCTCCGTCCAACTGGAGGGCGGCGGGGATGTTGTAGAGGGCGCTCTGAGGCTGCCACTGGTCGAGGAACCACAGGCGCTGCTGGGAGAAGGAGAGCGGCAGCGCGCCGTCACGCGGCACGGGGAGCAGCGGCGGCACGGCGCCGTCCGCGTGCGGCTGGAGCTGCCAGGTGTCCAGGTGCCCGGCGAGCCGCGCGACCGTGGGGGCGTCGAAGAAGGCGCGCAGGGGCAGCTCCACCCCGAAGGTCTCGTGCACGCGCGCCACGAGGCGGGTGGCGAGCAGGGAGTGGCCACCGAGGGCGAAGAAGTCATCGTGGAGGCCCACGCGCTCCAGGCGCAGCAGGCGCGCGAAGAGGCCGCACAGCAGCTCCTCGGTGCGCGTGCGCGGAGGGGCGTAGGCGCGCGGCGCTTCCACGGAGGCCGTGGGTGCGGGCAACGCGCGGCGCTCCACCTTGCCGTTGGCGGAGAGCGGCAGCGCGGGCAGCACCACGAAGGCCGCGGGCACCATGTACTCGGGCAGTTGCTGCTGGAGGTGCTGGCGCAGCGCGGTCACGTCGGCCACCTGGCCCACGGCCGGCACCACGTAGGCCACCAGCCGCGGGTCTCCCGGCACGTCCTCGCGCGCCAGCACCACCACCTCGCGCACGGTGGGGTGCTGACCGAGCGCGGCTTCAATCTCACCGGGCTCGATGCGGAAGCCGCGCAGCTTCACCTGGAAGTCGGTGCGGCCCAGGTACTCGATCTCTCCGCCGGGCAGGTGTCGCGCCAGGTCTCCCGTCCTGTACAGGCGCGCGCCGGGCTCGGTGCCGACGGGGTCGGCGACGAAGCGTTCGGCGGTCAGGTCCGGTCGGCGGAAGTAGCCACGCGCCAGCCCGAGGCCTCCGATGTACAGCTCGCCCGGAACGCTCACGGGCACCGGCCTCAGCCGCGCGTCGAGGATGTGGATGCGCAGGTTGGAGATGGGGCGGCCAATGGGGACGGCGCGCCGCGAGTCTCCGCGCTCGCACGTCCAGTGGGTGACGTCGACGGCGGCCTCGGTGGGGCCGTAGAGGTTGTGCAGCTTCGCCGGCAGCCGCTCCAGGCAGCGCCGCGCGAGTTCGGCGGGCAGGGCTTCGCCGCTGGAGATGATGCGCTCCAGGTGCGCGCAGGCCTCCAGCCCGGGCTGCTCCAGGAAGACCTGGAGCATGGACGGCACGAAGTGCAGGGTGGTGATGCGCTCGGCGGCGATGGTGCGGACCAGGTAGGCCCCGTCCTGGTGTCCGCCGGGCACGGCCATCACGAGCCGGGCGCCGGTGATCAGCGGCCAGAAGAACTCCCACACGGAGACGTCGAAGCCGAAGGGCGTCTTCTGGAGGACGGCGTCCTGGGGCGTCAGGCGGTAGGCGGACTGCATCCACGCCAGCCGGTTGTGGATGGCGGCGTGGGTGTTGAGCGCGCCCTTGGGCCGGCCGGTGGAGCCCGACGTGTAGATGACGTACGCGGCGCCTTCGGGCGCCACGCTCACCCGGGGACGGTGCGCGGGCGCGTGGGCGATGGCGTCCCACCCCGAGTCCAGGAACACGATGCGTCCGGAGGTGGCGGGCAGCACCGGCCGCAGGCGCTCCTGGGTGAGGAGCACCGGGGCTGCGGCGTCGCCCAACATGAAGGCGAGGCGCTCGGCCGGGTACGACGGATCCAGGGGCACCCAGGCGCCGCCCGCCTTGAGGATGGCGAGTAGGGCCACCACCATCTCCAGCGAGCGCTCCATGCACACGGCCACCGGCACTTCCGGGCCCACGCCCAGCGAACCCAGGTGGTGCGCGAGCTGGTTGGCGCGGGTGTCCAGCTCCCGGTACGTGAGCCGTTGGCCCTCGTACGCGACCGCGGGCGCGTCCGGGGTGCGGTCCACCTGGGCCTCGACGAGCTCGTGCAAGAGTGCGTCGGACGGCAGCCGCGCGGCGGTGTCGTTCCAGTCCACGAGCAGCGTCTGGCGCTCGGTGGCCGTCAAGAGCGGCAGGTCGCCCAGGGCCTGCTCCGGCCGCGCCACGACGCCTTCCAACAGCTCGTGCAGGTGCCCGGCCATGCGGGCCACCGTGGCCGCGTCGAAGAGGTCGGTGTTGTATTCGAAGGAGAGGCCCAGCCCCTCGGGGTGGTCGGTGAAGGCCAGCGACAGCTCGAAGCGGGCGGTGCGGCCCTCCACCTCCAGCGGGCGCAGGGTGAGGCCCGGCATGGCGCCCCCCAGCTCCAGCCCCTGCTGGTAGACGATCATCACCTGGAAGAAGGGCGAGCGGCTGGGGTCGCGCGCGGGCTGGAGCACCTCCACGAGCTTCTCGAACGGCACGTCCTGGTGGGCGAGCGCGCCGAGGGTGGACTCGCGCGCCTGGGCGAGCAGCTCCCGGAAGCTGAGCCGCGCCTTCGGCCGCGCGCGCAACACCACGGTGTTGATGAAGAAGCCGATGAGCCCTTCCAGCCCATGCTGTTCGCGGCCCTCCACCGGAGTGCCGAGGGCGAAGTCCTCCTGGCCTGAGTAGCGGTGCAGCAGGGCCTGCGTGGCCGCGAACAGCGTCATGAACGGCGTGACGCCCTCGCGGCGGTGGAAGGCGCGCAGGGAGTCGGAGAGGGCGCGGGGCAGGCGGTGTTCGCTCACGGCGCCGCGGTAGCCCTGGTGCGCAGGCCTGGGGCGATCCGTGGGCAGCTCCAGCGCCTGGGGCATCCCTTCGAGTTGCTGGCGCCACCAGCCGACGCGAGACTCCATCGTGTCGCCCTGGAGCCAGGAGCGCTGCCACACCGCGTAGTCCGCGTACTGCATCGTCAGGGGCGCGAGCGGAGAGGGCAGGCCCCGGTGGAAGGCGTCGTAGAGGGCGGACAGCTCGCGCAGCAGCACCGCGATGGACCTGTCGTCCGAGACGATGTGGTGCATCACCGCGACGAGCACGTGCTCCTGCGCGTCCGTCCACAGGAGGGTGATCCGCATGAGCGGACCGGTCGCGAGATCAAAGGGCCGCTGCGCCTCTTCGTCGACGAGCCTGCGCGCCTCTTTCATGCGCTCGGACGCGGGCAGGGCGCGCAGGTCGATGACCGGAAGCGGCAGGGGCTGCGCCAGGTGGATGACCTGGACAGGGTCCTCGCCGGAGGCCTGGAAGGTGGTGCGCAGGGCCTCGTGGCGGCGCAGCACCTCCTCGAACGCGAGCTGGAAGGCCCGCACGTCCAGGGGGCCGAGGAGTCGGAGCGCGGCGGGGACGTTGTAGAGGGCGCTCTGGGGCTGCCACTGATCGAGGAACCAGAGGCGCTGCTGGGCGAAGGAGAGGGGCAGCGCGCCGCCGCGAGGCGCGGGACGTAGGGGCGGTGCGGAGGAGGAGAAGGAGGACGCCTTGAGCGCCTCCACGCGTTCGGCGAGGCGAGCGGCGGTGGTGGCCTCGAAGAGGGCGCGAAGGGGCAACTCCAGACCGAGCACTTCGCGCACCTGGGCGACGAGGCGGGTGGCAAGCAGGGAGTGGCCACCGAGCGCGAAGAAGTCGTCATGGACGCCCACGCGCTCCAGGCGCAACAGGCGCGCGAAGAGGCCGCACAGCAGCTCCTCGGTGCGAGTGCGCGGAGGGGCGTAGGCGGTGGTGGCGGAGACTCCGGAAGGAGCGGGCAGGGCCTTGCGGTCCACCTTGCCATTGGAGGACAGCGGGAGCGCGTCCAGCAGGACGAAGGCGGAGGGCACCATGTACTCGGGCAGGTGCTCGGCGAGGTGCGCGCGCAGGGCTTCCGTATCGAGGGTGTGGTCCGGGCGGGCGCAGACGTAGGCCACCAGGCGTGCATCGCCCGGCACGTCCTCGCGTCCCACCACCACCACGTCGCGCACGGAGGGAAGGCGCGAGAGGAAGGCCTCAATCTCCCCGAGTTCGATGCGGAAGCCGCGCACCTTCACCTGGAAGTCGATGCGGCCCAGGAACTCGAGGGCGCCATCCGGCAGCCAGCGGACGCGGTCACCGGTGCGGTAGAGGCGGGCGCCGGGGACGGAGGAGAAAGGGTCCGGGACGAAGGAGGCGGCGGTGCGGAGTGGGTCGAGAAGGTAGCCCCGGCCGACGCCTACGCCACCGACGAAGAGCTCCCCGGGGACGCCCAGCGGGCAGGGACGCGCGTGCGCGTCGAGGACATACAGGCGCGTGTTGCAGAGAGGCGAACCGATGGGGACGGAAGCGGACGTGGGCGCCGAAGTGAGGAGGGCGTGGGTGACGTCGTCAGAGCACTCGGTGGGGCCGTAGGCGTTGAGCAGGGGCACGGCGGGCCAGGCCTGAAGCCAGCGCCGCGCGGTCTCCGCCGGAAGGGCCTCACCCGTGGCCAGCATGAAGCGCAGGTGGCCGAAGGCAGGGCGAGAGGGGCCCAGGGCATCGGCCTCATCGAGCATGGCGAGCAGCAGCGAGGGCACGGTCTCGACGATGGAAACCGCCTCGCGCTCCAAGGACTCAAGGAGGGCCCCGGGCGAATGCGCGACGTCATCGGGAAGGATGAGCGTCTGGCCGCCGACGAGCAGGGCGCAGAAGAATTGCCAGATGGAGATGTCGAAGCACTGCGAGGCCGTCTGCGCGACGACGTCAGAGGGGCTCAGTGCCAGGTCACGCACCTTGGCATGCAGGTGGTTGAGCATGCCGCGCTGCTCGACCATGGCCCCCTTGGGAGTGCCGGTGGAGCCCGAGGTGAAGATGACGTAGGCGAGGTGCGAAGGCGAAGCACGAGGCGCGAGGGCGTGCTCGGGAGACGCGGCGCTCAGCGAAGCTTCCAGCGAGAGGACGCGAGGCCTGGACTCAGGGGGCAGTAGCGCGAGAGCAGAGGCAAGCCGGGGCGCGAGCGCGTCCGCGACGAGGACGAAGGGGGCGCGGCTGAGGGCGAGGACCTGGG
>NZ_RAWA01000323.1 GCF_003611675.1 Corallococcus sp. CA053C | reverse complement strand
CTCGTACCCACCCACCCCGATGTCACGGGCGGACTGGGCTTCCTCGGAACCTGCCAGGCCAGCTTCTCCGCCATCGTCTTCGCGGTGGGAGCCACGCTCACCGCGCAGCGCCTGCGGTCTGACCCCAGCGGGGACCTCGTCGGGAACGCCACCCACCTGCTCGCCTTCGGGCTCCTCTGCCTCATCGTCCTGTTCGCCCCACTGCTCCCCTTCTGCCGCCAGCTCCTGATAGCGAAGCGACACGGGGACCACGCCTTCTCGGGCGTGGCGGCCTGGCACTCGCGGAACTTCGAGCACCGGTGGTTCCACCGCGAGAAGCCTCCCGGGCTGGATCCCCTGAGCGCGCCCGACTTCTCGTCCCTCACGGACCTGGGCACGTCGTTCACCCTCGCGCGCCGCATGCGGTGGTTGCCGATGGACCCCCGCGCGGTGCTGGCCATCCTCGGCGCGGCCATGGCACCGATGGTGCCCCTGCTCTTCATCGACCGGCGCTTCATCGAGGTGCTCACGGCGGTGGGCAAGAGCCTGCTCTGACGCTGCCTCTCGCTGGCGTCCCCCCCAGGCGATGGACAAGGTCCCCGATGAATTCCCAAGGGGGAGACGACATGGCGAAGAAGGAAGCGAAGAAGGAAGGCAAGAAGCAACCGAACATCCTCATCATCTGGGGAGACGACATCGGCTGGTTCAACCCGAGCTGCTACCACCAGGGGGCGATGGGCTATCGCACGCCGAACATCGATCGCATCGCCGCCGAGGGCGCGCGGTTCACCGACTGGTACGGGCAGCAGAGCTGCACGGCGGGGCGCGCCGCCTTCATCACCGGCCAGTCGCCGATCCGCACGGGCCTCACCAAGGTGGGATTGCCAGGCGCGAAGCTGGGCCTCCAGGACGAAGACCCGACCATCGCGGAGATGCTCAAGCCCCTGGGTTACGCCACCGGCCAGTTCGGCAAGAACCACCTGGGAGACCGGGACGAGTTCCTGCCCACGAACCACGGCTTCGACGAGTTCTTCGGCAATCTCTATCACCTCAACGCCGAGGAGGAGCCGGAGAACCCGGACTACCCCAAGGACCCCAACTTCCGGAAGCACTTCGGACCCCGGGGGGTGCTGCACAGCTGGGCCCAGCCTGACGGCACGCAGCGGATCGAAGACACCGGTCCGCTCACGAAGAAGCGGATGGAGACGGTGGATGAGGAGTTCCTGTCCGCGTGCACCGACTTCATCGAGCGCACCACCGCCGAGGACAAGCCCTTCTTCTGCTGGTTCAACTCGACCCGCATGCACATCTTCACGCACCTGCGCAAGGAGTCGCAGGGCGTGACGGGCCTGGGCGTGTACCCGGACGGCATGGTCGAACACGACGGCCACGTGGGCCGACTGCTCGACAAGCTCGATGAGCTGGGGATCACCGAGAACACCATCGTGATGTATTCGACCGACAACGGCGCCGAGGTGCTGAGCTGGCCCGACGGCGGCAGCACCCCGTTCCGCGGCGAGAAGGACACCAACTGGGAGGGCGGCTGGCGCGTGCCCTGCGCCATCCGCTGGCCGGGCGTCATCAAGCCGGGGACGCTCTCGAATGAAATCTTCTCGCACACCGACATGCTGCCCACGCTGGTCGCGGCCGCCGGTGAGCCCGGCATCGTGGAGAAGCTCAAGCGCGGTCACACGGCCGGGAAGAAGACGTTCAAGGTCCACATCGACGGCTACAACCTCCTGCCCTTCCTCAAGGGCGACGTGGAGAAGAACCCGCGCCGCGGCTTCTTCTACTGGAGCGACGACGGCGACCTGATGGCGTTGCGGGTCGATGCGTGGAAGCTCCACTTCCTCGAACAGCGCGCCCATGGCCTGGGCGTCTGGCAGGATCCCTTCACGGAGCTGCGCGTCCCGAAGCTCTTCAACCTCCGGAGCGATCCCTTCGAGCGGGGCGACAAGGACGCGTCGCTCTATTACGACCTGTGGGTCGCCCAGCACATGTTCGTCCTGGTCCCCGCGCAGGTCATCGTCGGCGAGTTCCTGAAGACCTTCGAGGAGTTCCCTCCCCGCCAGAAGCCCTCGAGCTTCAGCATCGGCGATGCGCTGGAGAAGGCACGGGAGCAACAGAAGAAGCTGGCCGTCGCGGCTCCGCCCGAGGAGGAGGCCGTGGCGCCCACGGGTGAAGAACAACCCGCGATGCATTGAACCCCACGCGCGCGTCAGGGCGGCACGGCGCACCGTGCCGCCCTGCCACGCGACGTGGCCCGTGGAACCCGGCGCCTACTGCCGGGCCATCGCGATCTTCAGGAGCTCCTCGCGCGAGACCAGGTCGCTGAAGTTCTCCTTGCCCTTGTCGAGCTGCACCCACTTCACCCGGCCGTTGAACTTGCTGTCGCCGTCGTGGAAGCCCTCGGCCACGGGCGAGCCCATGTCGATGCCCACATCGGTCGTCTCGTCGGCGGAGAACACGTTGGGCAGGGTCCGCTCCACCCGGCCCCGGCCGATTGCCTTGCCGTCGGCATACAGCGTCACGTCGCCGCCCTTGCCCACGCCGCCGCCGTCGTACTTGAACGCCATGCGGACCTGATGCGTGCCCGGAAGCAGCTCACGGTCGGCCACGACGTAGAAGCGCTGCAGCCCGCCGAAGTTGTAGCAGTAGGAGAGCCGGCCCCCGCGCGCGTAGACGCACCAGCCGCCGAACGCGCCGCCCTGGCTGACGATGACTCCGTTCGCGCCGCGTTGGGGGATCTCCACCTCGGCGGTGACGGTGTGCGACTTGTTCTTGATGTTCAGGACCGAGTTCTCGCTGAGCCGCCGCATGGAGCCCGCGAGAAGCTGCGAGTCGCCATGGATGAGCTCCGGCCGTCCGGCGATCTCCGAGTTGAAGCGCTCGACGCCGCGGTCGTCCAGCGGCAGCACGTAGTACTTGGTGGCCTCGATGAGGAAGAGCTGCTTCAGCTCCCGCAGCTTCTCCGGCTGCTCGGCGGCGAGGTCGCGCGCCTGCGTCCAGTCCTTCGTCGTGTCGTAGAGCTCCCAGACGTCGTTCTCGAGGCTCGTGTGCGGTGCCCCCTCCCAGGGGGTGCGGTGCTTCGTCACCGCGGTCCAGCCGTGGTGGTAGATGCCGCGGTTGCCGAACATCTCGAAGTACTGCGTCTCATGCCGCTCCGGCGCCTTCGCGTCGTCGAAGCTGTAGCGCATGCTCACTCCATGGATCGGGGTCTGCTGCACGCCGTTGACGCTGAGCGGCTGGGGCAGGTTCGCGGCCTCCAGGAGGGTGGGCGCCACGTCGATGACGTGGGTGAACTGCGAGCGAACCTCGCCCCTGGCGTCGATGCCGTGGGGCCAGTGGACGATGCAGCCATTGCGCGTGCCGCCGTAGTGCGAGGCCACCTGCTTGGTCCACTGGTAGGGCGTGTCCATGGCATGCGCCCAGCCCACCGCGAAGTGGTTGTAGGCCTCGGGCGTGCCGAGCTTGTGCATGTTCTGGATGAGGTACTCGGGCGTCTCCACGCCCTCGATGCCGTTGAAGATGAAGCCCTCGTTGATCGTGCCGTTGAGGCCGCCCTCGGCGGAGGCGCCGTTGTCCCCGAGGATGTAGTAGACGAGCGTGTCCTCCAGCGCCCCCATCTTCTCCAGCGCGTCGATGAGGCGCCCCACGTGGAAGTCCGCGTACTCGAGGAAGCCCGCGTAGACCTCCATCTGCCGCGCCAGCACCGGCCGCAGCGCCTCCGGCATGTCCTCCCAGCGGGGGATTTCCTCGGGGCGCGGGGTGAGCAGGGCGTCCTTGGGGATGACGCCGAGCTTCTTCTGCCGCGCGAAGATCTCCTCACGCAGCGTGTCCCAGCCGGCGTCGAAGCGGCCCTTGTACTTGTCCGCCCATTCCTGGGGCACGTGGTGCGGCGCGTGGGTGGCGCCCGGGGCGAAGTAGACGAAGAAGGGCTTGTCCGGGACGAGCGCCTTCTGCTGGCGCACCCACCCCATGGCCCGCTCCGTCATGTCCTCCATGAAGTGGTAGCCCTGCTCCGGCGTGCGGTCCGGCTCGAGGGGCGTCGTGTTCTCATAGAGCGCCGGGTACCACTGGTTCGTCTCCCCCCCGACGAAGCCGAAGAAGTGTTCGAAGCCGGAGCCGGTAGGCCACCGGGTGAAGGGCCCCACCGGGCTCGTCTCCCAGACGGGCACCTCGTGGCACTTGCCGAACTGCGCGGTGCTGTAGCCGTTGAGCTTGAGGACCTCCGCCACCGGCGCGCAGTGGTTGGGGAGCACGCAGCTGTAGCCCGGCGAGGAGGTGGCGATCTCCGTGATGCCGCCGAAGCCCACCGCGTGGTGGTTGCGCCCGGTGAGGAGCGCGGCGCGCGTGGGTGAGCAGAGCGCCGTAGTGTGGAAGCGGTTGTACCGCAGGCCCCTGGCCGCCAGGCGCTCCGCGGTGGGGGTGTTGACGACGCCACCGAAGGCGCTGGAGGCCCCGAAGCCCACGTCGTCCAGCAGGATGACGAGGACGTTGGGCGCGCCCTTTGGAGGCCGCAGCTGGACGATGGGCGGGAACTTCGCGCTCGGGTCCCTGGCGCTGAAGGGACGCACCCCCTGATAGGGCTGGTCCGGGATGGGGAGGACCTCCCGCTGGACGCTGTCGTTGGGAGAAGGCCCGCCCCCGTCGCCCGACTGCCGCTGCTTTCCGCTCTTCTTCATGTTCCGCCCTTCTCGGGAGAGTCCCGGTGGGGGGGAAGGTGAGAGTGCGTGAGACCCAGGGCCACTGCCCCTCGGGGCAGGCCCGCACGAGGTGCACGACGCTCATCAGGCGCGGCGCCAGCGCACGTCATGGTGGCGCGGATCCGGTCGTCCCGCGGAACACCGTCTTCCAGTCGTCGCGCATGCTCACGACGGTCCAGCCTCCCTCCTTCGCGGCCCGGAGGGAGGCCCCGTCCTTCTCCTCGTAGGCGAACTCCCTCGCGGCGTCGTCGTGGTGGATGAGGAGCTGGAAGGAGGGCCCGCGCCGCTGCCGGGACGCGCCGAGCATGGCGATGTCGCCGCCACTGCGGACATTGCCCGCGACGAACACCGGGGACCGGCCGATGTGCAGGTCGTTCCCCACCGGCTTGCCCTCCTTGTCATTGACGTGGTCCACGCGGGGCTCGCGCCACAGCACGTCCCTGCCGCCGCGCTGCTCATACGTCTCCGCGAGGCTGCTGCCGATGACCTGCTGCGGAGCAATGCCATACACCTGTTCGGAGAAGACGCGCATGAAGTCGATGCCGCCTCCCGAGCTGATCCACGTCTGGAAGCCGTTGTCACGCAGGTACTGGAGCAACTCCAGCATCGGCTGGTAGGCGAGCTGCGTGTAGGGCACGCCGAGTTTCGGGTGGCGCGCAGTCTTGAGGAACCCACGCACCTCGGCCTGGAACTGCTCCTGGGTCATGTTCGCGTGGGTGGCCGCGAACAGCTCCATCACGGCCTTCTCGCCCCCCGCCATCACGGCGTCGACGTCCCCTTCCAGCACGGCCCGGTAGGGCTGCTTCTTCCGGAGCGAGGGATCCTTGTCGGCCAGCGCCCGGACCCGCTCCACCAGGAAGGCGCCCTGGACCGCGGGCTTCTCCTGCCAGAGCGTGCCGTCGTTGTCGAAGACGGCGATGCGCTCCTCCACCGGGAGGAAGTCCGGGCTGCCCTCCGTCGTCACGCGGGAGACGAAGCCGACGATGGACTGCTTCACCGGGCCGTCGTTCCACGACGGAAGGGGGTCGGCCTTCGCGGCCTGCGCCCGGGCCGCGGCCGGGAAGGCCAGTCCGAGCGCGAGCACGAGCATGAGGGGAAGAGAATGACGGCGTGGGGGCTGGGACATGGGAAGCACCTCTTCCCAGGCACGCTGCGGCGCCTGTGTCCCCCGCGCAACGCACGCAGGGCACGGGCTGGCAGGGGCAGCGCCCCCCGCTTCCCCCAGGGTTGAACGGCGGGCCTCCGTCCACATCCAACGGGCCGGGCCGGGTCCCGGTGGGAAGCCCCCGGCAGCGCGCCGCACGGATTGCCTCAGGTGCGCCTGCGCAGGCGGATCAGCAGGGTCACGAGGACGAGCCCGCCCACCAGCGCCAGTGCCACGAGCGCGAGCAGCCACTGGAAGACACGGTCCACCAGGGGCTGGGCCCTGTCGAACGCGTGGTCCACCCAGCCCCGGGCCAGGCCGTCGAGCTGCTGGAGCGTCGCCACGCGCTCGGCGCGCAGGGCGTCCACCACCACCGCGCGCTCCTGCCCCACGCCCGCGAGCACGGCCTGCCGTTCGCCGGTGACGTAGTCCTGGAGCGACCGCCGCTCCTGATCCATGGCCTCCAGCACCACCATCCGCTCGCGGGCGATGAGCGCGGGGGTGTTCACGGCCACGCCTCCCACGCGGTCGAGGATGTCCACGGTGCGCGTCAGCTCCGCCATGACGGACTGGAGGAGGGGCGCGTTCAGGGCATCGGCGGCCATGAGCTCCGCCTGCCAGCGGGCCTGGCGCGGGAGGCTGACGGCATAGAGGTCCACCCGCGCGGTGATGTCGCCCACGCCCTCCACGAGGCGCGCCGCGTTCGTGAGCAGCCCCCCGCCCGAGGCCGCCGTCACGGAGGCCAGCAGCGGCACGGTGGACTCGCGCGCGACGAGCGGTCCTGTCAGGGGGTGCTCGGCGGCCCAGGCGTGCACGCGCGTCCGCGCGGCGGAGACGTCCTCGCTTCCCGAAACCTCCCGCCACAGCGCCTCGACCTGCGACTCCATGTCGCGCAGCGAGCGCAGGGCCTCGGCGCGAAGCTCCGGCGGGGCGCGCTCCGCCCATCGCGGCAACACCTCCTCCATCTGGGCCAGCAGCGCCCAGGCATCCACGATCGCGGCCACCGGGTCTGGCTGGAAGAGCGCGCCCTGCATGGCGGGCACGGAGTTCGCCTTGAACCTGAGCATCGTCTGCGCCATCTCCGGGGAGTCGGAGCTGGCGGCGAGGCCATCCGCCGTCGCCTCCAGCAGGCCGGAGAAGCGCCGGGCCAGGTCGCGCACGCGGATGCGCAGCGCGCTCACATCCAGGTCCGAGTGTCCCACGCGCTCCTGCAACTCCGAGCGCGGAGAACTGAGCGTGGCACACGCCGACACGAGTGCCGCGAGCACCACCACGGGGATCAGGCGCCAGGAGCGGGAAACCGGAGACATGGGACCGGTACAAGCTGCGCACCCCTGCCCCGCCCGCCGACCCTCCCTGACGACAGGGGGGCCGTCGCACTCCGGACAGTCCGGTGCGGGGACGCCCACACCTTGATCGGGCGCCATCCTTTCATCATAACGGAGCACACCATGTCCCTCACGCGCACGGCAGACCTCCCCGAACACTTCGACGTGTTGATTGTCGGTGCCGGCCTGTCAGGGATTGGCGCGGCCTGCTACCTGCAACGGGAGCACCCGTCGAAGTCGTACGCCCTCCTGGAGGGCCGGGGGGCGACCGGCGGCACGTGGGACCTCTTCCACTACCCCGGCATCCGCTCCGACTCGGACCTCCACACGTTCGGGTATGAGTTCAAGCCGTGGACGGACAAGAAGTCCATTGCCGGCGCGGACGCCATCCTCGCCTACCTGCGAGAGACGGCGGCCGAGTATGGGATTGACCGCAAGATCCGGCTCCACCACAAGGTCCACGGCGCGGCCTGGTCCAGCAGCGACGCCCGCTGGGTCGTCGACGTCGAGCGCACCGACACCGGCGAGCGCCTGAAGCTCTCCTGCCGGTGGCTGTTCTGCGCGGCGGGCTACTACCGCTACGACCAGGGGTTCACCCCCCGGTTCGAGGGCACCGAGCGCTTCCAGGGCCCCATCCTCCATCCGCAGCACTGGCCCGAGCACGTCGACTACAAAGACAAGCGCGTCGTCATCATTGGCAGTGGCGCCACCGCCGTGACGATGGTGCCAGCGATGGCGGGAGCGGCGGCGCACGTGACGATGCTGCAACGCACGCCCACCTATATCGTGTCCATCCCCTCGGAGGAGTGGCTCGCGAAGGTGCTGCGGAAGGTGCTCCCGAAGGCCTGGGCCCACGCGCTCATGCGGCGCAAGAACATCGGCATGCAGCGGTTCATCTGGCGTTTCTGTCAGCGCTTCCCGCGTGCGGCCCGGCGGCTCATCCGCTGGACGAACACGCGCCTGCTCCCGAAGGGATATCCCGTCGACGAGCACTTCAACCCGCCCTACAACCCGTGGACCCAGCGGCTGTGCATCGTCCCGGACGCGGACCTCTTCAAGGCCATCTCCAGCGGCCAGGCGTCGGTGGTGACGGACCACATCGAGACCTTCACGGAGAAGGGCCTCCGGCTGAAGTCGGGCCAGGAGCTGGAGGCGGACCTCATCGTCACCGCGACGGGGTTGAACGTGCAGGCGCTCGGCGGCATCGCGCTGAGCGTCGACGGGGCGCCGGTGAAGCTGGCGGACCGGGTGGCTTTCAAGGGCATGATGCTCAGCGGGGTGCCGAACTTCGCGCTCGCGTTGGGCTACACCAACGCGTCCTGGACGCTGAAGGTCGGCCTGCTGTGCGAACACTTCTGCCGCCTGCTCGCGTACATGGACGCGCACGGCTACACCATTTGCAATCCCGAGCTGAGCAACCCGGCGATGCCGACCCGGCCGCTGCTCGACTTCGCCGCCGGGTACGTGCAGCGCGCGATTGATTCCCTGCCGCGTCAGGGTGACCAGTCGCCCTGGCTGATGCCGATGGACTACCACGCGGACACCCGGCTGCTGCGGGAGGACGCGGTGACGGACCCGCACCTGCGGTTCTCCTCCCATGTCCAGACGGCCACCGCACCCACGCCGGACGCCACGGTCACGGGCTGAGCGCTGCATCCCTGTCCACACTGCGGGCCGCCCACCTCTGGCGGATGAAGGCAACGCGTGTCATGCCCGGGGCCCGGCCTTCCGCCGGCATCAGCGACACGACGAGGAGAAGTGATGGGATTCCTGAGACCCCACGCGGACCGCATCTACGCCCTGCTGCGGATCATGACGGGCTTCATGTTCATGTTCCACGGCATGCAGAAGCTCTTCGGCATGTTCGGCGGAGTGCCTCCCGGAGCCCCCGCCTTCATCATCTACGGCGCTGGGGGAATCGAGCTCATCTGCGGTGTGCTCGTCTTGATTGGCCTGTTCACCGGGCCCGCGGCCTTCCTCGCGAGCGGCACCATGGCGGCCGCCTTCTTCATGGGGCACGTGATCCCCGCCAAGGGCAACATCCTCCCCATCGTGAACCAGGGTGAGCTCGCGGCGCTCTACTGCTTCGTCTTCCTCTACCTCTCCGCGCACGGCTCGGGCATCTGGAGTGTCGATGCCGCGCGCCAGGGCACGAAGCGCGCGACCGTGTCTGCCTGAAGGCCTGGGGCCGCGCGAAAACGCAGGCGGTCGTTCAGAACAGGTGCAGCACGAGACCGCTCCGCAGCTTCGGCTCGAACCAGGTGGACTTGGGCGGCATGATCTCGCCCGCGTCCGCGATGGCCATGAGCTGCTCCAGGCTCGTCGGGGGCAGCGAGAAGGCGACGCGCCACCCGCCCGAGTCCACCAGGCGCTCCAGCTCGACCGTGCCCCGGATGCCGCCGACGAAGTGGATGCGCTCGTCCTTGCGCGGATCCCCGATGCCCAGCAGCGCCCCCAGCACGTTGGACTGGAGGATGCTCACGTCCAGCTCCGCCATGGGCGTGGCGTCGAACGTGCCCGGCCTGGCGATGAGCTGGTACCACGCTCCGTCCAGATACATGCCGAACTGGTGCACCCGGTCCGGCGTGTTCGGGAACTCGCGCGTCACCTCGAACCGCTCTCCCAGCCGTGCCAGGAAGGCCTCGGGCGTCAGCCCGTTCAAGTCCCGGACGACACGGTTGTAGGCGAGGATGCGCAGCTGGTCGTGCGGGAAGGTCACCGCGAGGAAGCGGCCATGCCCACCGCCCTCACCGCGCTCTTTGCGCAACGCATGGACGCGCGAGGCCGCCGCTGAACGGTGGTGCCCGTCCGCGATGTAGAGCCAGGGCACGTCCTGAAAGGCCGCCGCGAGCCGCGCGTTGAGGCTCCCGCGCACCGTCCAGAAGGTGTGGCCAATGCCATCCTCGGTGGTGAAGTCGTACTGGGGCTTCGCGAGCGTCCCCTCCTCCACCAGCGCACCGATGGACGCCACCGCGGGGTACGTGAGGAAGACCGGTTCGTCATTGCCCCCGAGCGTGTCGATGTGCCGGGTGCGGTCATCCTCCTTGTCCGCGCGCGTCAACTCATGCTTCCGGATGAGGCCCTGGTCGTACTCATCCACCCGGGCCAGGGCGACGACGCCCGTCTGCACGTGCGCGCCCATGCGCTGCTGGTACAGGTAGAAGCACGCCTCGTCGTCCTGCCGCAGCCAGCCTTCGGCGCGGAAGAGGTCCAGGTTGCGCCGGCCCTCCGCATAGACGACGTCCGAGTGCTCGTCCGTGCCCGGCGGCAGACCAATCTCCGGCCGCGAGACACGGAAGAAGCTGCGCGGGTTGCCGCCGGCGTAGGCGCGCGCTTCCGCGGTGCTCACCACGTCGTAGGGGGGCGTGCACAGCGCATGCGCCAGCTTCTCGGCAGGCCGGACGCCACGGAAAGGCTGGAGGTCGGCCACGGCGGTTGCTCCTGGTAGGGAATGCGCTTGGGAAGCGGGCGCAATATACGGGAGGAGACTGGCCGCCTGGCAATGGGTATCGCCCCCAGCCAGACACGTTCTCGTGTGCGCTACGGGGACGCGGGCGGAGGGAAGCCTTCCTCGGCGAGGACTTCCCGGCCGAGCCGGAGGGTCCCTGCCAGGAGGGTGTCGAAGTCCTCCTGACGGCTGCGGTGGTTGACGATGCAGCAGCGGATGGCGAAGTGGCCGTCCAGCACCGTGCTGGAGGGCACGGCGATGCCCTGCTCCTGCAAGCGGATGAGCACCTCCTGGTTGGCCCGGTTGAGGACCTCCTCGGAGACGCCCGCGCGGTGGTAGCGGAAGCAGACGATGTTCAGCGGCACCGGCGCCAGCAGCTGCAGCTCCGCGTGGTCCTGCACCCGCGCCGCCAGCTCCTGCGCCTGACGCACGTTCTGCTCGATGAGCTGGGTGAAGTGGGCCACGCCGTGCGCCTTCATGCTCATCCACACCTTCAGCGCCCGGAAGCCGCGCGTCAGGTCCACGCCCCGGTCCGCGAAGGGCAACCCGCCGGAGATGACGCCGCGCTCCAGCGTGGCCAGGTAGCTGGCCGTGCTGGCGAAGGCCGCGCGGTGCGCCGCCGCGTCGCGCACCAGCACGCACGCCACGTCGAAGGGCTGGTACATCCACTTGTGCAGGTCGAAGGCCACCGAGTCCGCCTCCTCCAGCCCCGCCACCTTCGGCCGCAGCTTCTCGCTCAGCCGCGCGAAGGCCCCGAAGGCGCCGTCCACGTGCAGCCACAGCCCCTCCTCGCGGCAGAGCGCCGCCAGCGCCTGGAGGTCATCCGTGGCGCCGGTGTTCACCGTGCCGGCGT
>NZ_RAWA01000322.1 GCF_003611675.1 Corallococcus sp. CA053C | reverse complement strand
GGCGGGAGGCGGGGCGCTCAGTCGAGGAAGCGGCGCTCCAGGCGACGTCGGATCCTCTGGAGGGCGTGCTCGTTGGGTTGTGGAGGGCCAGGATGCTCCTGGTAGAGCCAGGGTTCGAGCACGCGCGCGAGTTCCCGGTAGGCGGGGAGTGTCTGTCCTTGCTCGGTGTCACCGGCCTCGGGCCACGGGCCCAGCGTGACGACGGCACGGTCAGGCCCCAGCTCCTGCACGGTGGTGTCCGGGGATTGAAGACGGGTGCGCAGGACCGCTGCGCCTCCCAGTTCCGGGAGCACTGGGGGGCCCAGGAAGGTCATCCAGGCGGGGCCGGTCACGCGGGTGCCAATTCCACGGGAGCGTCCATCCAGAGACAGCACATCCATCGCAGGGTGACGGAGGGCGAGCTTCTCCACCTCATGGAAAACGGACGAGGCCAGGGGCTCCCCAAGGAAGGCGAGGCCCGCATGGCCACTGCTGAAGGGGAGGGACTTCGCCATGTCGAGTGCCAACTCATGGACGCGTCCCGGGCCATGTGTCTCCAGGAACTCCGTGGGCAGCGAAACCGCCAGCGCGCTGACCTCCTCCGGCCCGTAAAAACCGTCCGGATCACCGAGTGGCTTCCCGACGTAATGGAAGTCGAATCGATCGTCCATTTGGGCTGCTTCCGTCAGATGGATGTACGCCCAGGCTTCATCATGAAGGCTCCGTCGGGTGACATCCCATCCCTTCGAGTCGAGCTGTTGCCATTGGCCGTCGAGATCCGAGTACGAACCGAGAGCGTCCCCTCCGATGGTCTCCAGATACACGTCCAGCGCTCGTTGAACCCCCTCCTTCAGGGCCGCGTGCGGGTGAGGCATGTAGAAGCAGATCTGGAGCCCTTCGCGAGCAACGAGAATCTCTCCGTTTGCCACATGGAGGCGAATGCGAGGAATGGAGTTGCTCATGGGAGTGGCCCCCACCGTGGGACCATGCGAAAGACCTGTGACTCACCCAATCCGAGTGCTTCCATATAGAGCTTCTTCTGGGAGCGTCCGCTCTCGGTCGAAACCTTTCGCCATTCGGGCGGATCACCTGCCCCCGAGCAGGGAAACTTGAAGTCGTAGACCGATTGGGCCTGAAGCGGGTCGCCCTGGTGGATGACCACGTCGGGGACAATCGTGCCCCTGAGCTCGGCACCACGACCCTCACGGAGCAGGGCATTCACTTGCTCCTGCGTGAGATACGTCGTCTTGGGAATCCGCCGGTCATACCGATAGGTGGGCTCCAGGCTGAACCTTCCCGGCACCACGGTGTCGAGCCGCTGCCGGGAGCACTCCAGGGCGAACTGGTGCATGGCGGTTCCCCACTTCATGGCCTGTGTCACGGGCTCTTTGCGCGCATTGTGTTCGACCACCTCGTTGCACTCCTCCTTCGTGGGGCTCTGGCCTCCGTGCTGACGAATCAGGATCTCCGAGCGGGCCAGGTCCGCGCACTCCTTCAGCACCTGCTCCACGGCTCGTTTGGCGTCCTCGTCCAGCATCGCCCTGGCCTCCGCGACCAGCACGGCCACTTCCACCGCGCGAGGCACCTGGACCACCGCCCCCTCGCCCGCGCACAGGGCCGGGTTGTGGCGGCAGCTGTTCGTCACCGTGTCGAAGCTCTGCGCATACGTCCCCGGGTGCCTGGGCGCGCCCGCACAGCCGCTGAGCCCCAAAGACGCCAACACCCACAGCCACCCTGTCCGAAGTCCCGGCACCGCGCCTCCGTGTGCGCCCACCCGCAGGCATCCATCTTACCAAGCCGCTTGCGAACGCTTAGTCGAGGAAGCGGCGCTCCCAGCGGCGCCGGACCTTGACGAGATGGTGCTCGTTGAGTTCCGGAGGGCCGGGATGCTCCTGGTACAGCCAGGGCCTGAGCACGCGAGCGAGCTCCCGGTAGGCGGGGAGTGTCTGTCCTTGCTCGGTGTCCCCGGCCTCTGGCCACGGGCCCAACGTGATGACAGCACGGTCGGGTCCCAGCTCCTGCACGGTGGTGTCCGGGGAGTGGAGACGGGCGCGCAGGGCCGCTGTGCCGCCCAACTCCGTGAGCACCGGTGGTCCCAGGAAGTTCATCCACGAAGGCCCGCGCACGCGGGTGCCCAGGTCACTGGCGAGCGCGTTCAGCATGGATACATCCATCCCTGGGTAGCGCAGACAACGTGCATCCACCTCATCGCGGACGCCCAAGATGTCGAGCTGACATTGAAATGAGGGCCCCGCCTGCCCGAAGGAGAAGGGGAGGTCCTTCGCCAGGGTCAATGCCAGCTCACTCACCCTGTTCGGACCGTGCTGCTCCAGGAACTCAGTGGGCAGCCAGAAGCCCAGGGAGCTGATCACCGTCGGGCTGTAGAACCGCTCCGGGTTGCCAAGGTCCTTGCCGTAGTACTCGAAGTAATAGCGCATCGCTCCGTTCTCCGCGTCGCTCAGGACGACATTGGAGAAGTTCTCTCCGTGCAATTCCTGGCGCGCGGCGCGCCACCCGGTGCCATCGAGTGCCACCCATTCGCCTTCCTCGGTGGCGTAGAAGCCCAGGGCGTCGTGGCCCACCGCATCCAGGTAGACTCCCAGGGCGCGCTCTACGGCATGCTCCAGCCGAGAGTGCGGTTGGGGCATATGGAAATGGATGCGCAGGCCCTCGCGAATGAGCAGGGCACCGTTCTGGGCGAGTACCCGGATCCTGGGAATGTGCTGGCTCATGGGGGAATGACTCCAATCCTGGGCACAACGCGCAAGGGGGCTTCGGGAAGGCGCAACGCCTGCTGGTAGAGCTGATCCTGGTACTCACCTTCGTAGGCGTGTCCCCGGGGATATCTCCGCCAAGGAGGTCTTGCGTCGCTGTTCACGCAGGGGAACTTGAAGTCGTAGACCGATTGGGCCTGAAGCGGGTCGCCCTGGTGGATGACCACGTCGGGGACAATCGTGCCCCTGAGTTCGGCACCGCGCCCCTCGCGGAGCAGGGCATTCACTTGCTCCTGCGTGAGGTACGTCGTCCTGGGAACCCGCCGGTCATACCGATAGGTGGGCTCCAGGCTGAACCTTCCCGGCACCACGGTGTCCAGCCGCTGCCGGGAGCACTCCAGGGCGAACTGGTGCATGGCGGTTCCCCACTTCATGGCCTGTGTCACGGGCTCTTTGCGCGCATTGTGTTCGACCACCTCGTTGCACTCCTCCTTCGTGGGGCTCTGGCCTCCGTGCTGACGAATCAGGACCTCCGAGCGGGCCAGGTCCGCGCACTCCTTCAGCACCTGCTCCACCGCTCGCTGGGTGTCCTCGTCCAGCATCGCCCTGGCCCCCGCGACCAGCACGGCCACTTCCACCGCGCGAGGCACCTGGACCACCGCCCCCTCGCCTGTGCACAGGGCCGGGTTGTGGCGGCAGCTGTTCGTCACCGTGTCGAAACTCTGCGCATACGTCCCCGGATGCCTCGGCGCGCCCGCGCAGCCGCCGAACCCCACCGCCGCCAACACCCACAGCCACCCTGTCCGAAGTCCTGGCACCTCCCCATCCTGCCAGCCCCTCGCCGCAGGTAGGCCCCCTGGCGTGGGAGTGAGACAGCGACACCGCGCCTTTCCACCACACCTGTGCGAATGGCCTCCGTCGGGAGGGCCCATCGACGCATGAGACGTGAATCGGTACCCTGCGGCCCCGTGACCGTCGCCGAGAAGAATGAGAAAGCCGTGCGTCACCGCAAGATTGGCGCCTGCCGCGTGCTGGGCGAGCTGGGCCGCGGTGGCATGGCCATCGTGTACCGCGGCCTGCACGAGCTGCTGCAGCGCGAGGTGGCCATCAAGGAGCTGCTCCCCGAAGGCCAGCGCGACAAGGAGGCCCTGTCACGCTTCCGCCGCGAGGCCCTGGCGCTCGCCGCCTTCCGCCACCAGAACATCGTCACCCTCTATGACCTGGTGGAGAAGAACGACAGCTTCTTCATGGTCATGGAGTTCGTGGACGGGCCCACCCTCCACGGCCTCATCAAGGAAGGCCCGCTGCCCCCGGATGTCGCCGCCGTCATCTGCGCCCGCATCGCCAGCGCGCTCGACCACGCCCACTTCCGCCGCATCATCCACCGCGACCTCAAGCCCGCGAACGTCATGCTCACCAAGTCCGGTGAGGTGAAGCTCATGGACTTCGGCATCGCCAAGGACGTGGGCCTCGAAGCCCTCACCCAGCAGGGCATGGCCGTGGGCACGCCCTCCTATATGTCCCCCGAGCAGGTGACCGGCGCCCCCATCGACGCGCGCACCGACATCTTCTCCCTCGGCGTGCTCCTCTACGAGACCCTCTCCGGCACCCGCCCCTTCGTGGGCAAGTCCGCCGGCGAGGTGTTCGCCCGCATCCGCGACGGCAAGTTCACGCCCCTCCACAAAGTCGCCCCCAACGTGCCCACGCCCCTGGCGCGCATCGTCAAGCGCGCGCTGGCCGTGAAGCCGGAGGCCCGCTTCCCGGACGCCGCCGCCATGCGCCGCGAGCTGGACCTGTTCCTCGCGCACGAAGTGCCCGTGTCCCACCCCGCGCTGCTCGTGGCCTTCCTGCGCTACCGCCAGAAGCTCACCGAGACGGAGGCGCTCGCCCACCTCACCCAGCAGGAACTGGGCGTGCTGGACGTCTTCAACGCGCCGAAGCCCCCCCGGCGCAGCCAGCGGTGGAAGCTGGCCGCGCTCGCCGCGGGGACGGCCGCCGTCGGCACGGGCCTCTACCTCTCCCACGCCCAGTGGCTGCCCGTGCTGGAGCAGCTCACGCGGTGACGGGAGGAGGGAGGCCCACACCCCTGCGGGGGCCGCCTACTTCTTCTTTTCGTGCGTGACGGTGACGATGGTGCCGATGCCGCCGCGCACGAAGAAGTCGCCCACCACGGTGAGCTTGCGCGGCTGGATGGCCTTCACGATGTCGTCCGCGATGGTGTTGGTCACCTTCTCGTGGAAGGCGCCCTCGTTCCGGTAGGACCACATGTAGAGCTTCAGGCTCTTGAGCTCCACGCACAGCTGATCCGGCACGTACTTGATGGTGAAGCGCGCGAAGTCCGGCTGGCCCGTCAGCGGGCACAGGCAGGTGAACTCCGGGACGTCGAAGGCGATCTCGTAATCGCGCTCGGGGGCGGGATTGGGGAAGGTCTGGACTTCCTTGGACGGCTTTGAGG
The DNA here is from genome assembly GCF_003611675.1 of Corallococcus sp. CA053C. GTDB lineage: Bacteria > Myxococcota > Myxococcia > Myxococcales > Myxococcaceae > Corallococcus. The sequence continues at coordinate 6,378 of NZ_RAWA01000322.1, read as the reverse complement.
ACATGGCGTGTCGTGTAGCACACGTTCCGTGCCTGTCGCCGCTCCCGCAAACGTCGCCTCCCTGGTTGCCCGCCAGCGCCTCTGTTCGGCGCCCAACGGGAAGGAGCCCTGGGGTCCAGCAGATCGGCCGGGGGTGGTTGGCGATCATGGGAGGGGATCCCTATCTCCCCCTCCGGCGACCCCTGCTGCGCCCCGACCCCATGCTGCCACCCAATGACGTCGAGGATGTCCTCTCGTGCCTGCCCCAAGCGCTCGTGCGCGTGGGACCCGACCTTCGCGTCCAATGGTGCGAGGAGGGCTTCGCGGCCAAGACGGGCGTGGTGCTGGCACCGGGCGGCACGCTCGTGGACGTGCTGGAGCACGGCCGCAGCCTGGATGCGCTGGAGCGCGCCATCCGGGACGGGCGGACGCACTCCGGCCACGTCATCACGCGCGCGCTGCGGCAGGTGCGCGTGCAGGTGAAGCCCGCCCACGCGGGCGGGGCGTGGCTGGTGGTGGAGCCTTCCGGCGTGGACGACGAGGGTGCCTTTTCACAGGCCGTGCGGGAGATTGCCCGCGCGGTGGGTGAGTCGCTGGAGGTGGACCGCGTCTGCTCGGCCGCCGTGGTGTCCCTGGTGCGGTGTGCCCAGGTGCGGCGCGCGGAGGTGTTCCTCTACGAGGAGGACGACGCGACGCTGCGGCGCATGGCGGTGTCGGACCTGGACGGACACGAGCTGCCCGGGGACGCGTTCAACCCGGCCGAGGATCCGTACCGGCAGGCCCTGGCCCTGCGCCAGCCGCAGCTGGGCATCCAGCGCGGCTACGGGGACGCGGTGGGGTCGGTGTTCGCGGCGGTGCCGCTGTGCGCGCCGCGCCGCACCGTGGGGCTGCTGCTCATCTACAAGGAGCAGGGCGTTTCGTTCTCCGTGCGGGAGCTGGAGATGTGGAGCGCGGCGGCCAGTCAGCTCGCCGTGGCGGTGGAGAACGCGCGCCTGTTGCGCGAGGCCCAGGCGGCCCTGCGCGTGCGCGAGGAGTTCATGTCCATCGCGTCGCACGAGCTGAAGACGCCGCTCACGCCGCTCAAGCTGGGCCTGTACTCCATGGAGCGCCGCATCGCCGCGGGGCAGCCGGTGGAGCTGGCGAGCGTGCTCAAGTCCAAGCGCCAGGTGGACCGGCTGGCCGGGCTGGTGGAGGACCTGCTGGACGCAAGCCGTCTGGAATTGGGGCGGCTGGCGCTGGACTCGTCGCCGCTGGAGGTGGGGCAGCTGGTGGCGGAGGTGGTGGATCACTTCCGCCATGCCTTCGAGCGCCCCTTCTCCGTGGAGGTGCCTCCCGACGGCGTCTGGGTGCTCGGCGACAGGGACCGGCTGGAGCAGGTGCTGGTGAACCTGCTGGAGAACGCGCACAAGTACAGCCCGGCGGGGGCGCCCATCGCGGTGCGGGTGCAGCGCACGGCGGACGCGGCGCGCATCCAGGTGCAGGACCACGGCATCGGGATTCCGGGCGCGGATCAGGGGCAGGTGTTCCAGCGCTTCTACCGGGCGCGCAATGTGTCGCACCGCAACTTCGGCGGGCTGGGGCTGGGGCTGTTCATCAGCCACTCCATCGTGAAGATGCACGGCGGCGCGCTCGCGCTGCGCAGCCTGGAGGGCGAAGGGTCCACCTTCACGATGGACCTGCCGCGCATGTCGGCGCACGAGGTGCGCAGGTTGCCCCGGCGCGTGCTGGTGCTGGACGAGGACCGCAGCCAGGAGGCGGCCGCGGAGCGCACGCTCCGCGCGGAGGGCTTCGAGGTGTTCACCGTGCAGAACGGCGCCGAGGCCCTGCGCCAGGCGACGCACCTGCCCGTGGACCTCATCGTGCTGTCGACGAGCGCCACGCAGCCCCAGATGGCCTCCTTCCTGGAGACGTTCGCCACGCTGCCCCGCGCCCGGCCGGTGCCCATCCTGCTGGCGGGAGACTCGCGGCCGTGGTGGGCACAGGAGAACACCGGGCTGTGCCCCCGGCCCTACCGCGCGGACGAGCTGCTCGCGGGCGTGCACCACGTGCTGGGGCGCGAGCGGCGGCGGACCGTGTCGCCGGTGGAGTCGGAGGTCGTGCTCGCTACGCCGGCGTGAGGTGCCGGAAGTCCGTGGGGACGAGCCCCGCCTGCTCCAGGGCTTCGCGTGAGCGGGGATGGAGGAAGGTGGCCAGCTCCACCTCGCGCTGCGCCGCATAGCGACTGGTGACGACCTCGGGCAGGTGGCCGGGGTGGCACATCCACTCGGTGACGCCTTCGGTCGGGAGCGTGGCCAGGGCCTGCGTGAAGCGCTCCGGGGTCCAGTACGCCGCTTCGCCGGACTCACCGACGAAGTGATCATTCGTGGCCACGCCCCGGGCCCGCAGCGCCTCCCGCATGTCCGCGTCGATGGAGCGCACCGGCAGACCCGCACGCCGTGCGACGCGCGCGAGTCCCTCCAGCACCTGGGGATGGCGGTGCAAGTGCTTGTGCACGTCAACGTGCGTGGCGGGCTGGCCGAGGAGCTGCTCCAGCCGTCGCAGCTGCGCGAACGCCTCCGCCTCCACCGCGTCCGCGGGGAGCTCCGCGACGCGCGCTCCGACGAAGCCTCCTTCCGCGGACCGCCACTCGCGCGGGAAGTCGGGGCCGACGGGCGGCCCCCGGTCCAGGTTCAGATGCAACCCGATGGCGAGTCCCCGCGCCTGGCTCGCGGCCTCCTCGGACCAGGGGGTGTTCACCAGGAGCGTGGCGGAGGAGACGACGCCCTCGCGCAGGGCCTGGAGGATGCCCCGGGTGATGCCCGGGTCGTAGCCCAGGTCATCGGCGTTGAGGATGAGGGCGCGGGGCGGCGAGGGCGGGCTCCTTCAGGGACGCGGGCGCGCCTGGAAGAAGCGCCACATCTCCAGCGTCGCGTCCAGGTCCCGCGTGCCCTCGTTGAAGATCGGCTGGCCGGGCCAGGCGTGCTTGCCCCCGGTGACGGTGCACAGGCTCGCGGTGGCGCTCTCCGGCGTGCAGCCCGTGGCCGCGACGCAGGTGCTGTCGCCCTTCTGATACGTCTGCTGCTCCGGGCCGGTGCAGCCGTTGCGCGCGGCGAAGCGGCGCACGGACTCGGGCGCGGACGGGTAGGGCTTGCCCGCGGGGATGTTGTTGCCGCCGTCGTAGAGGATGGTCGGGTCGGCGGTGCCGTGGAAGTGGATCACGGGCACGGGGCGGGACGGGGCGCAGGCCGCCGAGCCCTCCATGCCCGCGACGGGCGCGATGGCGGCGAAGCGCTGGGCGCGCTCACAAGCCAGCCGGTAGGTGAAGAAGGCGCCGTTGGAGAAGCCGCTGGCGAAGACGCGGCGCGGATCCGTGCACACGCGCGCGTCCAGGTCCGCGAGCAGCGCGTCCACGAAACCCACGTCGTCCACGTTGAAGGCCTGGGCCGGACCGCAGCACGCGACGCCGTTCCAGCTCCGGCTGTCTTCATCTCCCTGGCCGACGGTCTCCGGGAGGTTGAGGCCGCGCGGGTAGACGGAGATGAAGCCCTCGGTGTCGCCCAGCCGGGAGAAGTTGCTCAGGAGCTCCTGCTCCACCTCGTTGGAGCCGAAGCCGTGGAAGCTGAGCACCACGGGCGTGGGCTTCGTGGCGTCGTAGCCCGGGGGCACGTGGACGCGGTAGTTGCGGGTGCGGCCTCCGTGCTCCACGGTCCAGTTGTAGGTGCCCGCCGTCACGGTGAGGCCGGAGCAGGCGGTGCGGTCCGCGGGCGCCACGTCGCCAGCGGTGGTGTCCGGGGTCACCTGCGTCCCGGCGTCGGGCGTGGGGTCGTCCGGCGTGGAGGCGCACGCGGCGGCGGTCATCAGCAGGCTGGTCGCGGCGAGGACGAGGAGGCGAAGTCGCATGGAGGGGGATTTAATTCCCCGGGCCGCACTCCGCAGCCAGTGCCGACGCACGGTCGGGGAACCTTTCCGACAGCGTACGTTTCACCTCGGCCACCGCCGCCGCGTCGCCCTCGTGGACGTGGAGCTGGCACCGCGCCGTCAGGGCGCGCGGATCGTCCGGCGCCAGACGCTCCGCTTCCCGGTACTCGCGCTCGGCGCCGCGAAGGTCGCCCTGCCGGAAGAGGACGGCCCCCAGGTACGAATGGGCCACCGCGAGCGACGGGGCCTTGCGCAGCGCGCGCTTGAGCAGCGAGACGGCGTCGTCCAGCTTCTCCTGGCGGAAGCGCACGAAGCCCAGCTCCGCGATGGCCGCCGCGTCGTCGTGCTGGCGCGTCCAGGTGGAGAGCACGGTGGCGGCCTCGTCCAGGCGTCCGCCTTGCGACAGGAGCTGTCCGTAGCGGGGGGCCACCTGGGCGGAGCCCGGCGCCTGCGCGTACGCCTTCGCGAGCGCCGTCAGCGCGCCCGGCACGTCACCCTGGCGGGCCCGCAGCTCGGCCAGGGCCAGCGGCGCGCGGATGTCCTTCGGAGCGAGGAGCGCGGCCTCGTCGATGGCGCGCTCGGCGCGCTTGCCCATGCGCAGCTCGGTGGCGGCGCGCGCGGCGAGCAGGTGCGCCTCCGCCTCCTTCGGGAAGCGCGCGGTGTACGTCTCCGCCAGCGCCAGGGCCTGCGGGTGGGCGCCCAGGCTCAACAGCAGGGTGCTCGCGCGGGCCAGCTCCTTGTCGGTGGCGCGCGGGTCCTTGCCCAGTTCTTCCAGCGCGGCCACCTTCGCCTCCAGCGTCGTGGCGGCCTCCGCGGCGGCGAGCCTCGCGGTGGGGAGCACATCCGGACGGCGCAGGTACCACGTGGCCCCCGCGCCCAGCCCGCCCAACGCGAGCACGCCCGCGACCACGCCCATGACCCAGCGCGACCGGGAGCGCGTGCCATCCGACGGAGCGGCGCGGGGAGGCTTCCCGGAGGCGACGGGCGGGACTCCACCTCGCGCAGTGGAGGCTGCGGTCCCGGTGTCGCCTGACGCAGGCCCGCGCGCCTTGTCGTGCGAAGCAGGCAAGGCGGCTCCGGGCCCGCGCGCCTTGTCGTGCGCGGCGGCGGCCCCGGATCCGCGCACCTGCTCGTGCGAGGTCACCCGGGTGGACGTCGCATCCGAGCTCGTGTCCTTGGGGAGGGCCTCCGGTGCCACGGGCCAGGCGCCGTTGGCTCCGACCGGCAGCGCGGGCCACTCGGCCGGACCGCTGGCCCCGCCCTGGGCCACGGGCCACGAGCCCTGCGCACCGGCCCGCGACGGCGTGCCTCCCAGCTCCGCGGGCCAGTCGCCCTGCACCATGAGCGGCGCTCCTGGCTCCGCGCCCGAGCTGGACGGATCCGCGAGCCTCGCGCGGCGCAGGGCCAGGCGCTTGGGGTCGCTGTCTGGCGGAAACAGGAGGTCCAGGTACGCGGCCACCTGCGCTGGCGTAGCGACCTCGGCGGGACCGCCGATGTGCTCGATGGCGGCGATGAAGGTCTGGAGGCTGTCGAACCGCGCCTCTGGATCCTTCGCGAGCGCCATGAGGCACACGCCCTCCAGCGCCTGCGGCACCGACGGGTCGAACGCGGTGGGCGGCTTCGGACGTCCCTCCGCGATGCGCGACAGCACCTCGTCGGGCGACATGCCGGTGAAGGGGCGCCGGCCGCAGAGCTGCTCGTAGAGCATCACCCCCGCGGCGAACAGGTCCGCGCGGTGGTCCACGCTGCGGCCGGCGATCATCTCCGGCGACATATAGAAGAACTTGCCCTTGAGCGTCCCCGGCTCCGTGCCGGAGCCCAGCGCGTCCGCCTTCGCGATGCCGAAGTCGATGACCTTCACCGCGCCGTTGACGCCCACGTGGATGTTGTCCGGCGTGAAGTCGCGGTGGACGATTCGCAGCGGCCGGCCCGCCTCGTCCACGGCGCGGTGCGCGGCATCCAACCCCCGGCACGCATCCACCAGCACGCGCAGGGTGATGCCCAGGGGCACGCGCTGGCCCCGCTCGGCGGCCTCCTGTCGCACCTCCGCGAACGAGCGTCCCTCCAGGAGCTCCATGGCGATGAAGGGCTCTCCGCCCTCCATGCCCAGCTCCAGGATGGAGACCACGTTCGGGTGGCGCACCTGCGCGGTGATGCGCGCCTCGTTGAGGAACATCTGCACGATGCGCCGGTCCGCGACCAGGTGCGGCATCAGCCGCTTCACCGCCACGGAGGGGCCGCGCTGCCCGTCCTGCGCGATGGGGCGCGCCAGATACACCTCGGCCATGCCGCCCGTCGCGATGCGCGCGCTCAAGCGGTAGTGCCCTGCCCAGGTAATGCCGGATTCCGACGCCAAGGTGCCGGCAGTCTACGGGTCCCCACCCCCCGCGCCCAAGGTCCTCCAGGCCTGCCTGCCTGGCTGTCCTCGACGCAACCCCCTGTTGCATGGATGTTTCAGGAGGGCACAGGAGCGCTCCAGGGGCCCATGCGCACCGTGTAGGG
>NZ_RAWA01000321.1 GCF_003611675.1 Corallococcus sp. CA053C | reverse complement strand
GTGTTGTTCTGGTGGCATGCGAGCGAGGGAGCGGAGGTCGCGCGGGGGACGCCGGAGCCGGAGGACGTGGGCTCGCTCCCTGACTCGCGAGAGGGGGCACGGGCCCCGGCCGGACGCGGGGGTTCGCAAGCGTCCGGAGACCTGGCGGCGGCGGCAACACCGTCGCTGCTCAGCCCGGAGGCCCGCGAGCGCGAGGCCCGGCGTGAGCTGTGGCAGAAGCGCCTGGAGCGCGCGCGCCGCTCGCTGGAGGCCTACGTGGCGGCCACGCGCTATCCGCCCGAGTCCCGTCCCAGCCGCGAGCATCCGGATGAGATGGAGCTGGCGGAGCCGGAGCGCACGCGGCCGTTGAGCGCGAAGGGCGCGGAGGACGGCACCTCCGACGTGCAGCTGCGGCTCAAGCAGGACAAGGTGTTCGTCGTCGGCGACGAGGCGGTGCTCCTCACCGTGGCGTGCGAGGACTCGCGCCGCGAGCCGCGGACGTGTTCGGTGGTGTCCGCGGTGGCGCACGAGGCGGAGCACATGGCGGGCGCGGGAGGCGTGGCGGGCGTGCCGCTCGTCTTCGGGGATGACGGGCGCGACGGCGACGCGGTGGCGGGGGACGGCATGCTCACGGGCCGCTTCCAGCCGTCGAAGCAGGGCTTCGCGATGTACTCGGGCACGCTGCGCGTGGACGTGCGCGTGCGTTCGGGGTCGGTGGAGGACGTGACGTTCTTCGACGTGCTCTACACGCCCGCGCCGCCGGCCACGTTCACGCGCCGGGTGCGCGAGTCCCTGGAGGGCGGCTCCCTGGACTTGTACCTGGCCGTGCAGGTCCGCAAGGCGGGTCGGTACGTGGTGTCCGGGCGCATGGACGATGAGGGCGGGGTCCCGTTCGCGTCGGTGTCGTTCAACGAGGAGCTGCCGGAGGGCCTGAACGAGGTGAAGCTCTCCGTCTTCGGCAAGCTCATCCGCGATGAGGCGCCCACGTTCCCGCTCGTGCTGCGCGACGTGGAGGGCTTCCTGCTCAAGGAGTCCGGCGACCCGGACCGCGAGCTGATGGTCACGATGCGCGGCCCGGTGCACACCACGCGCGAGTACTCGCTCCAGCAGTTCTCCAGCGCGGAATGGAAGAGCCCGGAGCGCGACCGCTACACGGACGAGCTCCAGAAGGACGTCGTGGAGGCGCAGAAGCAGCTCGACGCCGTGCTCGCGGAGAAGCACGGGGCCCAGAACCAGAAGCCGCAGCCCTGAGGCCCTGGGGCTTCGAGGCTCTGACGACGCCCGGCCGCTCAGTCCTCGTGCGGCGGGGGCGGAGGCGTGGTGTCCGCGGCCGGCGCGGACTCCAGCTCCATCACGTCGGCGTCCTGCACGTCTTCGATGTGAGCTTCGGAGTGGGCTTCAATGCGGGCTTCGGTGCTGGCTTCAATGGGAGCTTCGGTGCTGGCTTCAATGGGAGCTTCGGTGCCGGCTTCGGCTTCGACCTGCGCGTCCGGGGCCACCACGACGCTGGCCTCCTGCGCCTCGGGCGCGTCCAGGGTGAAGTCGTTCACGTCCGCGAGGAAGTCATCCGGCGGCGGCACGTTCATGGAGCCCAGGGCCGCGAAGTCCGGTCCGCTGTCCTCCAGCGTGGCCAGGAAGTCGCCCTCCGACACCTCCGGGCCGGCCGTCTCCGTCCCGGACGCGTCCAGCTCCGGGTCGGCGGATCCGTCCTCCATGTCCATGCCCTCGCTCAGCGCGCGCAGCTCCTCGTCGCTCAGGTGGGACAGGTCCCCCGACTCCAGGAGGAACAGCAAATCCTCCGCCTCCTGCGCGGAGACGGTGCGGGGCATGGTGTCCAGGTTCTGCAGCTCCCACGCGGCGGCGTCGGGCGACAGGATGTCGGACGGATCCAGCGAGGGATCCGTGGACACCGCCTCCGTGCGCCGCCCCTCGTTGAACAGCCGCGCCTGCATGAGCGGCGACGACGAGGGCTGCGACGTGCCCAGCCGCTGCGCGTAGGACGGCGTCGCGGCCTCGAACTCGCTCACGCCCGCGAAGGTGCGCAGCTGGGAGTTCTCCAGCAGGGCGGCCCGAGACTCCGGGGCCTCCCGGGCCTCCGGCGACGCACGCCCCCGGGGGGCCGGGCCGGCTTCAGCGAGGCCACTGTCGGCGAGCAGCGCGCCGGACAGGTCGCCCTCGGCGTCCGCCTGGAAGTCGCTCGCGTCGGAGAAGCCGCGCCGCACCGGATCCACCGGGGCCAGGGCCTCCTGGCGCACGGGGGCGGTGACCTCCAACTGCGCGGAGATGGAGTGGGCCCGGGACGTCGAGATGCCAGAACCCACGCGGCGGATGGAGGTCATGGTGGTCCTCGGGTGATGGCCCGCACGTCGGGCAGCGTCTGATTGTCCGCCGGGCCCGCGAGGAGTTGCTAGGGGGCGCCCGCGGAATCCGCCTCCTCGCTCGCCGCGTGGGCCTTCTGCTCCCGGTACTCCCCGATGTGCGCGTACACGTGTTCCGGGAAGCGCAGGTCCTTGTAGACGTTGCACGCGTCCGGGTCGTCCTTGTTCGGGCAGAGGGGGAAGTCCTGGCGCGACTGGAACTCCAGCACCTTCTCCCGGCGCGGCGGGCTGTAGTCCCGCCCCTTCACCTGCTCCACCAGGGCGTGCGCCTGGGCCTCGTCGCAGGCGGGGTCCTGGAGCAGCAGGTCCACGAGCGTCGCGTCCTCCACGAAGTGCCGTGCGACCATCGCGAACACCAGCCGGCCGTAATGGCCGATATCCTCCCCTGCCTCCAGTGACGTGAGCAGGTGCGACATCATCCCGTTTGCCTTCAAGTCGTCGATGGCCATGGTTCCCACCCTTTCTCGGAGACTGGAAATCTGTTCAGTTCTCTCCTGCGAAGCTAGGCACGGCCGCCACGGTGGCCACCCCGAACGGCCGTCAGGACGAGGCGGAGCGGGCACGGGCGCAACGTCGCTCGGCGGACAGGGGAGTCCCATGGGGTCGACGGAAAGAGCATCCGCGCGTCTTTCAAGACAGAAAACCCCTGGGGGGCGCCTCGTGCGCGAAGAGACATGGGCGCTGGCCTCCCGCTTGCTGTACGGGAGCCTGGCCAGGAGGCGGCAGTCATGAAATTCGAGAGCGCGGGGCAGACCCACATCGGGCGGCGGCCGCACAACGAGGACGCGTACTGCGTCCTGCCCGAGCGCGGGCTGTTCGTGGTGGCGGACGGGTTGGGGGGCCAGGAGGGCGGCGAGGTGGCCAGCCAGTGCGTGGTGGACACCTTCGCGGGCTTCAGCGACCGGCTGGACAGGGACCGGGACGGCACGTGGCCGGATGCCGTGGACCCGGCGAAGAGCCGCGAGGAGAACTACCTGGCCGCCTGCACCGCGCTCGCCCAGCGCACCCTGCGCGTGCGCCGCGTGGGCAAGCTCAAGGACATGGCCTCCACCGTGGTGGCGCTGGTGGTGAGCGAGCGCAGCGCGGCGGTGGCCCACGTGGGTGACAGCCGCCTGTACCGCCTGCGCGAAGGCCGGCTGGAGTCGCTCACGCGCGACCACTCGCTCATCGAGGAACTGCGCGCCGCGGGCCGCGAACCCCCCGGCAACCCGGCCAACCTGCGGCACCTCATCACCCGCGCCCTGGGCACCGAGAACGCGGAGCCCACCGTGAAGCGGCTGGAGACGCAGCCGGGGGACGTGTTCCTCCTGTGTTCGGACGGGCTCTACGAACCGCTGGGCCCGGAGATGTTGACGGAGTGGCTCCAGGCCCCGTCCGCCCAGGCCGCGTGTGACGCGCTCGTCTCCGCCGCCTACGAGGCCGGTGGCCGCGACAACATCACCGCCGTCGTGCTGCGCGTCGCGGCGGCCTGAGCGCCGCTGCTGGGGACGTGAGGCGCGAGGTTCGGGCCGTGGACCCGTCAGGTCGGAGGGTCCCGCCGACCTGACGTGGTGGGTCCGCACGGACGGAGGGGGAGTCGCCTTTCACAGGGACTTCAATCCCCCAATATTTCCAGGTTAATCTGGTGCTTCCCCCTCGCGTCACCCGCTCCCCCCTCCCTCGACCGAGTACCCGTTGCGCATGACGCTCAGCCTTGCCGCGCGCCTGACCGCGGCCCTCACCGCCGTGGTTGTCGCCCTCACCCTGGGGACCGTGCTCCTGATGGGCCTGTCGCTGCGCTCGCGGGTGGATACCGAGATGGTCTCCGTGCTGGCGCGGGACGCGATCCGCTGGGAGTCGCTGAAGGAGCAGGAGGTCCGGGTCGTGACGGAGCTGGCCCGCGTGGCGGCGGCCAACCCGGTGTTCGCCCAGGAGCTGTCGCGCGCGTCCCCGGGCCGCGCGGGGACGGGCCTGCTGGCGGATCAACGCGCGCTGCTGGGCGTGGACCTGCTGGTGCTCACGGCGGCGGACGGGACGCTCGTCGCCTCCACGCGCGAGGGGAGCCTCTCCGGGTTGGACAAGGTGGTGCACCAGCAGGGGCAGGTGCTGCTGCCGGGGGACGGCGCGCCCCTGCTCGCGGCGGCCTGGCCGCTCAAGGTCGAGGGCACGCAGGTGGGCTACCTCGTGGTGGGGTCGGCGCTGGGCGCGGAGGAGCTGGGGCGGCTGGGCGTGGGTGGTGAGCCGCTGGAGTCGCTGCTGCACGTGGGGCCGCGCGTGGTCGCGCAGTCGGTGCACACGGTGACGGCGCCGGCGCTGCTGGCGTCGGCGACTTCGGGCGCGGCGAATGGGAGCGCGGTGGACGTGGGGGACGTGGCCCTGCACCTGTCGCGGGTGCAGGTGGGCGAGGGGCTGGAGCTGGTGCTCGCGCGGGGCGCGGCGGCGGAGTGGGCGCGGATGCGCTCCTCGCTGGTGCGCGTCTTCGGGGTGGGGATGCTCGTGGCGCTGCTGGCGGGCGCGGGCATCTTCCTCTTGGTGCGGCGGATGATGGCGCCCCTGCGCACCCTGGCGGCGGCGGCGGCGCGCGTGGTGGCCGAGGGCGACTTCAGCGGCACGCTGGAGATCCACTCCACGGATGAGATCGGGCAGCTGGCTACGTCCTTCGGGGACATGATGCAGCGGCTGCGCGCGGTGTTGCTGGCGCTGCGGGCGTCGGCGCGGGAGCTGGAGGCGACGGCGATGGAGCTGGCCACCTCCGCGTCGGACCAGAACCTCGCGGTGACGCGGCAGGCGGCGGCGCTGCACCAGACGCAGATCGCCGCGCGCCAGCTCCAGGAGAGCTCCCGGGCGGCGGCGCGGCGGGCGACGGGCGCGCTGCGCGAGGCGGAGAAGGCGGACGCGGTGGGGCAGGCGGGCGAGTCCGCGGTGGCGGGCAGCGTGGGCGGCCTCACGCACATCCGCTCGCAGGTGGAGCGCATCTCCAACACGGTGTCGGAGCTGCGGCAGCGCACGCGGCAGGTGGGCGACATCACCGGCACGGTGAAGGACCTGGCGGACCAGTCCAACGTGCTGGCGCTCAACGCGGCCATCGAGGCGGCGCGCAGCGGCGAGGCGGGGCGGGCGTTCGCGGTGGTGGCGCGGCAGATGCGCTCGCTGGCGGATCAATCCGCGACGGCCACGTCCCGCGTGCAGTCCATCCTGGGCGACATCGGCCGCGCCATCGCGGAGACGGTGAAGACGAGCGAGGGCGGCTCGCGCGAAGTGGAGGGCGGCCTGGAGCAGGCGCGGGCGGCGGGAGAGAGCCTGCGCGCGCTGGCCATGGTCATCCAGAACAACAGCGAGTCCGTGAAGAGCATCGCGGACATGGTGAGCCAGCAGGACGCGGGCATCGCGGAGCTGTTCGCCGCCCTGAGCGACCTGGTCCGGCTGGCGGACGAGACGGTGGAGCGCGTGGCCACGAGCGCCGTGGCCGCCGCGCGCCTCACCACCGCCTCGCAAGAGGTGACCAGCATCGTGGAGCAGTACCGGCTGTGACGGCGGTGCTGGAGCCTGGCGTGGGCGCCAGGGCCTACCCCGGCTCGCCGCCGTCGATGGCGTAGGCCGCGCCGGTGATGGCGCCCGCCGCTTCCGACGCGAGGAAGAGGCACACCGCCGCGACCTCCTCCGGCCGGACGATGCGGCCCATGGCGTTCATCGACGCGAGCGCCTCGCGGGCCTGCTCCTCGGTGCGGCCCGTCGTCTTGGAGATGGCGGCGGTGGCGCCGGCGAACATGTCCGTCTCCACCCAGCCCGGGTTCACGTTGTTCACCGTGACGTTCTTGCGCGCGTACTCCACCGCCAGCGCGCGCGTCAGGCCCAGCAGCGCGTGCTTGGACGCGCAGTACGCGGACGTGTACTTCGCCCCGCGCGTGGACGTGATGGAGCCGATGTTGATGACCCGTCCGCCGCCCGCCGCCACCATGGCCGGCATCAGTTCGCGGCACAGGATGAAGGGCGCCGTCACGTTCACCGCCATCACCTTCGCCAGGTCCGCGGTGCTCGTCTTCGTCAGCGGCGCGGACACGGTGATGCCCGCGTTGTTCACCAGCACCCAGGGTGCGCCCGCGGTGAGGATGAGCTTGCACGCGGCGAGCAGCGCGGCCTCGTCCGCCACGTCCACCGCGTGCGTGCGGATGCGGTCGCCGCCTTCCTTGCGCAGGGACTCCAGCGACTCCGCGGAGCGGGCCAGCGCCCAGACGTCATAGCCCTCGCGCGCGAACGCCAGGGACACCGCGCGGCCAATGCCCCGGCTGGCGCCCGTCACCACCACTGTCTTCGTCTCGCTTGCCATGGCCGGCAGCATATCCGCACGTTCGCGCCGATATGCGCGCGTGCGACGTGCGTTTCATGGAGCAGCAGCGCCGCCGGGCCCGGTGGCAGACACGCGGCCCGCCCCCCAACTCCAGAGGTCTCCTGCATATGAAGTCCTTCAAGCGTGGCTTGCTGGCCGTGTCGTCCCTGATGTTCGTTTCCACGTCGGCTCTCGCGGCGGCACCGGCGCCCAAGACCAACCCGAAGCTGCTGGGCACGCGCGCCATCATCGCGTGCGACGCGGTGGAGAAGTCGTGCGGCGTGGCCAGCATCTCCTTCCCCGCGGGCATCAGCGGCCTCGTGCCCTACGGCCGCCCGGACGTGGCGGTGGCCACCATGTTCTACCCCTCGGTGGATGACGCCGAGGCGGCCATCGCCCGCACCGACGCGGGCGACACGGCCCAGGCCGCCGTCGACTATGTGTTCTCCGTGGATCCGTACGCGGACTACCGCCAGCTCGCCGTGGTGAAGCTCAAGCCGGACGGCACCATCACGGTGGGCCAGCAGACCGGCGCGGAGAACTCCCCGCAGCGCTGCGCCGTGAAGGGCGCCACCTTCGTGGTGCAGGCCAACAACCAGACCACCGCTGAGATGTGCAACGTCATGGCCGCGGGTTTCCAGGCGGCCCGGGGCAGCCTGCCGCAGCGGCTGCTCGCGTCGCTCAAGCTGGGAGCCCGCGTGGGGCGTGACAACAACGGCGAGCGCTCCGGCGTCATCCGCGTCTGGACTTCGGAGAACGAATCGACCTTCTACACGAAGGTGCTGGCGGACGCCGTCGTGCACAGCAGCAGGACCGCGCTGAAGGACCTGGACGTGGAGATGAACCGCTACCAGGCGGGCATCGCGGCGCCGTACGCGGCGGATCTCATCCCGCTCACCGCGGAGACCGCGAAGACCGTGAAGGGCGCGCTGTCCAAGGCCGGGTACTACACCGGGGTCGTGGACGGGACCTGGAACGACGCCGCCGAGCAGGCGCTGTCTGACTTCAACTGGGCCACCCTCTTCTTCCTCAAGCCCACCGTGGTGGTGAACGGCCAGCGGAAGATCGACGGTCCGCTGGTCAACTTCCTGCGCGACGCGGACCCGAAGGCGCTCATCCCCGGCGGGGAGTGAAGCACCGGGTCCGTTTGACGGCTCCCGCATGGCGACGTTAATCACGCCGCCATGCCCCGCGCCGACATCACCGACCTGTTCCGTATCGACGACCTGCTGTCCGCCGAGGAGAAGGCCGCCCGCGACTCCGTGGCCCGCTTCGTGGACACGGAGGTGCTGCCCATCATCGGGCGGCACTTCCGCGACGGCACCTTCCCCGCGCACCTCGTCCCCGGCCTCGCGGAGCTGGGCGTGCTGGGCGCGAACCTCCAGGGGTACGGCTGCGCGGGGATGAACACCGTCAGCTACGGGCTCATCCTCCAGGAGCTGGAGCGGGGGGACTCCGGCCTGCGCAGCTTCGCGTCCGTGCAGGGCTCGCTGTGCATGTTCCCCATCCACGCCTTCGGCAGCGACGAGCAGAAGGCGCGCTTCCTGCCGGGCATGGCGAAGGGGACGCTCATCGGCTGCTTCGGCCTCACCGAGCCCGACTTCGGCTCCAACCCCGGCGGCATGCGCGCCCGCGCCCGGAAGGACGGCGACGGCTGGGTGCTCAACGGCACCAAGGCGTGGATTACCAATGGCTCCATCGCGGACGTCGCGGTGGTGTGGGCGAAGACGGAGGACGGCGGCGCGGAGTCCGTGCGCGGCTTCCTGGTGGAGAAGGGGATGCCGGGCTTCAGCGCCCGGGAGATTCCCGGCAAGTTCTCCCTGCGCGCGTCGCTCACGAGTGAGCTGACCTTCCAGGACGTGCGCGTGCCCGAGCGCAACGTGCTGCCCGGCGTGGTGGGCCTCAAGGGTCCGCTGTCGTGCCTCAACAACGCGAGAGCGGGCATCGCGTTCGCGGTGACGGGCGCGGCCATCGCGTGCTTCGAGGGCGCCCGCGAGTACGCGCTCTCCCGCGCGCAGTTCGACGGCAAGTCCATCGCCGGCTACCAGCTCACGCAGGAGAAGCTGGCGGACATGCTCCAGGAGATCGTCAAGGCGCAGCTGCTCAGCCTGCGGCTCGCGCGCCTCAAGGATGAAGGCAAGAGCAACCCCGTGATGGTGAGCCTGGCCAAGCGCAACAACGTGAAGAGCGCGCTGGAGATCGCCCGCGTGGCCCGGAGCATCTACGGCGCCAACGGCATCACCGACGACTACCCGCCGGTGCGCCACATGCTGAATCTGGAGAGCGTCTTCACCTACGAGGGCACCCACGAGGTGCACACGCTGGTGCTCGGCAAGGCCATCACCGGCATCGACGCGTTCGGCTGAGCCGCGTTCGCTTCGAGCCGCGGTGGTGGAAGGCCGCGCCTCCCCTCGCTCCCGGTGGGGAGGAGGGGAGGGCACGGGAAGGAAATCAGGACTGCGTGCCGCCCTCGTTGCCGGTGCCCGTTTCGGGCGCGGCATCCGGGGTGGTCGCGGCATCCGCCGTCGGCTCGGAGCCGGCCTCGGCGTCGTCGTCGGACCCATCGTCGTCGGTCGCGGCGGCTTCGGGCTCGTCGGGGATCTCCGGCGCGGTGCCGGCGGCCTCGGCGGCCTGCTGGGCCTTGAGCTCCTCGTCGTTCATGAAGCCGACGGGGCTCTCCTTGCGGTTGAAGAAGCGCACGGACTTGGCGGACAGCTGGAACATCTGCTCGGCCGCGGTGGCGGGCACGAGCGAGTGTTCAATCTGCGCGGGCTCCGGACGCTCCACGATGCCCAGCTCGCCGTTCTCCAGCTGCTTGGCCTGCACGGGCGACAGCTCCATGCGGCGCAGCTTCCCCTTGCGCGTCATGAAGTAGAAGGTCGTCTCGCCCGGCTCCTGGGGCACCTGCGAGCCCAGCACCAGCTCGCGCAGCGCCCGGTCCAGCTCCACCTGCTTCTTGGACTCGGCGCGCTGGTAGGCCTTGGAGCCCGGCAGGGGCGGCAGCTTGGGGATGGGCTTGTCGGTCGCGGCCGGACGCCCGGACGCGGCGAACCCGCCCTGCGGTCCCCGGAAGCCTCCACCGCCCTCGCGGCGCGGCGGACCTCCGGCACCTCCACCGCGCGGGGGGCCACCGGCGCCACCGCCCTCACGGCGCGGCGGACCTCCGGCACCTCCACCGCCCTCGCGGCGCGGCGGACCTCCGCGGTCGTCTCGACGCGGCGGGCCTCCCGATGTCCGATTCTCGTCACGTCCCCGGTGGGCGGGCGCGCGTGGAGCGCTCCCCCGGTCGTCCCCTGGGGGGGAGGCCGGTCGTCGCGGAGGCGTGGGAGAAGACTCGGTCTTCTTGGCCTGCTCCTCGGAGACGAGGCCCGCTTTCAACAACTTGTCTCGCAGGTTCTGCATGGGTTGGGCGTTCTATCCCTTGCACGGCCGCACGCAAGCCACCGCTTGCCGCTCCTGTGGCCCCCACGTAACTTGCCGCCCCCGCCGTTCCGTGTCGTGGAGGTTCCGTGAGAAGTCTGACGAAGTCCGCCGCCCTCGCCCTGGTCCTGGCCGCCACCGGCTGCTCAGACCCGGTCGACAAGGCGGCCAAGGCCCGCATCTTCTCGCCGGAGGACCCGCCGAAGGTCGTCGCCTCCGCGAAGCAGAAGCTGCCGCCGGAGGACGTCGCGGACAACCCCCAGGTGTCGCGCCGCATCCTGGGCATGGACGCCGCGGAGGTCACCGAGCGACTGGGCCCGCACTTCTTCCAGTCCACCCTCAGCTACGAGTGGGCCGGCCCCAACGGCAACAACCCCGTGAAGCTCACGGAGACGCGCTCCTTCCGCGCCGGCCCCGGCGGCGTCAACGGCGACTTCCACGGCATCCTGGAGAACTCCCGCGACCAGGGCCTGGAGGTCATGCGCGTGCAGGGGCAGGTCTTCGCGCGCAACCGCTATGGCCCGTACCGCCAGCGCCTGCGCGACCGCGGCATGGCCGAGCGCACCCGCACGGAGCTCACCGGCGCCATCCGCGACTTCGACAGCCTCTTCCAGGGCCGCATCAAGCTGACCCCCGCCGGCACCGTCACCCACGAGGGCCGCACCGCGTGGAAGTACGCCGTGTCCCTGGGCCCCGCGCTGGAGGGCGTCACCGCGCAGAAGATGCCCGCCGCCTTCGCGCCCCGCTCCGGCGCGGACGAGACCACGAAGCGCCGCGCGAACTTCTTCACCCACCGGCTGCCGCGCTCGCTGGAGGGCGAGGTGCTGGTGGACGCGCAGACGTCCGTCGTCCTCAAGGCCCGGCTGGACGGGCGCATCGGCGTGCCCCAGGAGAAGACGACGGAGGCGGCCGAGCTGCGGATGACGCTGGAGTCGAGCCTCACGGAGATTGGCAAGGACCCCAAGCTCCAGCCGCCCCAGGACTTCCTGCCGGACGCGGACAAGCCCCAGGGCATCGCGGACGCGCTGGACCACTTCGGCATCCCGCGCGGCAAGCCCGGCGACTCCCCGGCCACCCCTGGAGCTGCCCCCGCGGGCGGCCCCTCCAAGCCCGACGAAGAGCCCGAGGACGAGGGCGAGGGCACCTGACACAGCTGTCCGGGTGCGCCCGAACCGTTGAAAGCCCGTTGGACGTCCCACGGCTTCCAGGCTGTGACGGCCATGTCCTGCCGGGCCTCTCAATAATTGAGAGACCGCCCGCAAGTGCTTGAAGTGGCTGGGAATCCCCCCTGGCCCTGGCCTTGCTCTGGGGGTGGGGCATGTTCCGTCCCGCCCTCTTCCTGGCGTGCTGCGGGCTCGTGTTGTTCGCGGCCCCGGCCCTCGCCGAACCTCCCCGAAGCCTGGGGGTCACCGTGGCGCCGCTGGGGGCCTACGTGCTCAAGGGCGCGGAGGTGGGGCGCACCGTGGGCTACAGCGCCGGCCTGGGCTGGGCGTACCGC
>NZ_RAWA01000320.1 GCF_003611675.1 Corallococcus sp. CA053C | reverse complement strand
CTGCTGGGGCTGGGTGGAACGGCCTGCGGTGGTGCCTCGGCCGCGGAAGCCGAAGCTGGGGACGCTCGCGCGGAAGCCCAGGGCCCCGTCCCGACGCCGGCCCCCGAAGCGGCTGCTCCCTCGCCCGGTACCCAGGCGCCGACGACGGGCGCCCCCACTTCGGAGGCTCCGGCTTCCAACGCCCCCAAGGCTCCGGTCGTGAGCCCCTGGACGCACACGCTGGGCGGCCCGCAGGACGACACGGGCGCCGGGCTGGCGGTGGGGCGGGGTGGCGACGTGCTGTGGGTGACGTCGGGCACGCCTCGCTCGGATGAGGACCGGGAGCAGGTGGACGGTGAGCGGCGCGTGCTGACGCTGTCGCGCTACGCGGCGGGCGGCAAGCGGGCATGGGCGAAGGAGTTCGAGCGCAACCGCCTGACGGACCTGCGCGTGGCGGGCTCCACAGGCACGGACGGCGCGGTGTTCCTGTCCGGCAACGCGCCCCTGTACCCGGCGGACTTCGGGCTGGGCGAGGCGCAGGACGGCTTCCTGGTGAAGTTCTCCGCGGCCGGCGCGCCCGAGTGGCAGCGCCGCGTGGGGCAGAAGGTCTACGCGGTGGCGGCGGACGCGGCGGGCGGCGTGGTGGCGCTGGGCGAGGAGTGGACGACGGAGGCCCATACGCCGCAGCTGGTGCGCTACGCGGCGGACGGCGCGGTGCGCTGGACGCAGACGTTCGAGGGCGCGGCGGAGGGCACGTCGCTCGCGGCGGTGGCGCTGTCGGCGACGGGCACGTCGGTGGTCGCGGGGCGGCTGGTGGGCCCGGTGACGGTGGACGGGCGCACGTTCGACGCGGAAGGGACGGGCGGCTTCGTGGTGCTCGCGTTCGACGCGGACGGCGCGCTGACGTGGGGCCAGGAGGTGCCGGGGGTGAGTGGCCGTGTGGTTTCGGTGTCGGTGGGCGCGAACGGCACGGTGGCGGTGGCGGGTGAAGCGGTGGGCCTGGTGGTGTGGGGCGAGACGACCCTGGATGAAGGCGGGCCGTTCGTGCTCACCGCGAGCGCGGAGGGGCAGGCGCAGTGGGCGAAGCAGCCCACGTGCGGTGCGACGTCGGTGGGCACGGTGGCCGCGGTGGAGTCGACGGGCCCGGTGGCGGTGGCGTGCGGCAACACGCTGACGCGCTACGCGGCGGACGGTGCGCTGCTGGGGGCGCGGACGCTGGCGCCGGGGACGTGCACCAGTGGGACGTGCTCGCTGGCGACGACGACGCTGGTGGCGACGCCGGACCAGGGGCTGGTGGTGTCGGGCTGGCAGCGCGATGGCGCGGGGGCCACCTGGAACCAGGATGCGTTCCTGCGGCTCGTGACGCCGTGATTCAGAAGGGGGCTCGGGGCCGCGCTACCACGCGACCTGCGGTGTCAGACCGTGGCCATGCCCAGCTTGAGGTCCTGGTTCAAGCTCGCATCCTTGCGCACGCGCCAGATGTACTGATCCAGGAAGTAGTGGTGCAGCGCGAAGCCCCAGATGAACCCTTCCATCAGGTCGCGCAGCGTGAGCCCCGCGCCGCCCAGCGCCACCTTCGTGTCGAACGCGCCGCAGCCCGGATGTAGCCCCATCCCGCAGCCAAACGCGCGGTACGTCAGCGTGAACACCAGCCCGCAGAGCGCGTAGATGATGAACCGCTGGCTTACCTTCGGCGCCCACCCGAACGCCGCCGGGTCCACTCCCTCCGCGTGGTAGCGGTTGCGGTGAAAGAACCAGACGATGCCGTGGTACTGCACGTTGTGGAACGCCGTCACCGCCACGGTGAACATCAGGAAGTCCATCCGCCGTGACACCGACGGCCAGAACACCAGCGACGTCAGCCCCAGCGCCGCGCCCAGCATCAACAGCTTCGGCCCGTTCACCCCGCGCCCCGCGCGCCACCGCCACACCTGCCGCGCCGCGAGCACCCCCACCACCGCGAGCACCAGCGCGAAGCACGCGTTCGCCACCGTCGCCTCCCACGTCGGCTCGTCCAGCAGGCCCAACCGGCGGCGCGCTCCCGGATGCGTCAGCGCGAACGCCACGAACGGCGCGAGCAGCCCCACGTACAACGTCAGGCTGTCCAACCGCCGGTCCCACGCGTCCTTCTCGCCGGCCTTGCGCTGGTAGAGCACCATGATGCCGTAGTGCTGCCGCACCACGTGCCAGTACGCCCAGAGCGCCGCCAGCGTCACGAACACGACGAACGGCCAGCGCTGCCCCGCGAGCACCGACACCCCGAACACCGCCGGCCCCGCCACGAACCAGCCCAGGCTGCCCCACAACAGCCGGGCCCGTGTCCTGCGCTCGCGGGAGTCCAGGTACGTGCGCGACACCGTCGCGAACAGGTGCGGCCCGTCCAGCAGCAGCACCCACGCCCACCACAGCGGCGGCCCGCTCACGCCCCCCAGCACGTGCAACGCCATCAGCGCCAGGCTCGCGCCCAGCCCTCCCACCGTGGAGAGCAGGTCGTGCCTTCGGTCCACCAGCCACCGGGCGTGCAGGGGAACCGGGGTGAACCGGGGAACCGCGTCCATCAAGGCACTCCCGTCCGGCGGACCCGGACTTCCCTGCTCAGGAAATGAAGTCCCAGGATAGCCGGGACATACAGGTAAGTTGTAGGCGCACCTGGGGTCCCGAAGGGATACCGGACGGCCGGACAAGGGACCAGAACCCCCTTGAGGGAAAGGCCTCGGGCAGGGACAGTGCCGACCCATGGATCAAGGTCGGCGTACCACGGACCGCAAGTCGGTCGGTCTGCTGGTGAAGCTCAAGCATGAGTCCGTGGGGAGCTTCACGGAGGAGTTCGCCACCAACCTCAGTCCGGGGGGCATGTTCATCCGCTCGCGCACGCCGCAGCCGGTGGGTACGCCCGTGCGGTTCGAGGTGCAGATCGCCAACGGTGTGCGCGTGCTCCAGGGCAGCGCCACGGTGCGCTGGGTGCGCGAAGTGAACGACCCCGCCGGTCCGCCGGGCATGGGGTTGCAGTTCCAGGAGCTGGACACGGCGAGCCGCGCGCTCGTGGAGCTGATGCTCCAGCGCAAGCCGGCGGCTGGGGCCCCGGTGACTCCCGTGGGTGCGGTGTCGGCGCTGCCGTCCATCGCCCCGGTGGTCGCGCCCCTGGCTGCCGCGCCGCCGCGTCCTGTCTCGCCGCCGCGTCCCGTGGCGCCTCCCGCCGCAGCGTCGCGTGCCCCGGCACAGGCGTCCGGTGGGGTCGCGCTCGATTCGCTGTTCGATGACCTGGATGCTCCCGCGAGCGCCGCGCCCGCGGAGGACGAGCCGTTCTCGTTCGGGCCTCCCGACGAGCCGCTCTCGCTGGCGCCTCCCGAGGACGACCTCGGCCTGTCGTTGGCGGACTCCGACAACGACGTGGACATCCCGCTGGACGAGCTCATCGCGGGCACGCCGCCGCCCACGGTGCCGGGAGTGTTGGAGGAGGGTGACGAGCCCCTGCCCGGGCTCGACTTCGAGTTCGAGGTTCCCATCGTGGATGCGCCCATCGCGATGGGCGAGCCGCTCGATGAAGCGCCCATCGAGGTGGGGTTCTCGGTGGAGGAGGACGAACCGGTTTCGGACTCCGGCGACGCTGGTGGGTTCGAGCTGGATATGTCCGACGCCTTCGAGCCCGCGCCGCCGCCTCCGCGCGTCGCACCGGCGTCTCCCGCGCAGTCCTTCGCACCGCCGCCTCCGCCTCCGATGCAGACCTCCGGAGGCAGCGCCGAGTTCGACTTCGACCTGTCCATGGACGACGGCCCGCTGGAGCTGGCGCGCGAGCCCGCGTCCTCGCCGGGACGTCACCGGCCCCTGCCGCTGTCGCGTGAGCCCACGTCGTCCGTCGGTCGTCCTGGTGCGCCGGGCCTGTCGCGTGAGCCCACGTCGTCGACGGGTCGTGCCGGAGCGCCGGGACTGTCACGTGAGCCCGTGTCGTCGACGGGTCGCTCCGCGCCGGGGTTGTCGCGCGAGCCCGGATCCGCGGCGGGACGTCCCGGAGCACCCGGGCTGTCGAATGAGCCTGTGTCGTCCGTGGGCCGTCCTGGAGCGCCGGGGCTGTCGCGTGAGCCCACGTCGTCCGTCGGTCGCCCGGGAGCACCTGGGTTGTCGCAAGAGCCCGGCTCCGCCGCCGGCCGTGCAGGAGCACCCGGGCTGTCGCGTGAGCCCGCATCTTCCGTCGGTCGCCCCGGAGCGCCGGGCCTGTCGCGTGAGCCCGGGTCGGCAGCGGGCCGTCCCGGAGCGCCAGGGTTGTCGCAAGAGCCAGGCTCCGCGGCCGGTCGCACTGGAGCGCCGGGCCTGTCGCGTGAGCCCGCATCTTCCGTCGGTCGTCCCGGAGCGCCGGGGTTGTCGCAAGAGCCCGGCTCCGCCGCCGGCCGTGCAGTAGCGCCCGGCCTCTCGCGTGAGCCTGCGTCGTCCGTCGGTCGTCCCGGAGCGCCAGGACTGTCCCAGGAGCCCGGCTCCGCGGCCGGTCGCACTGGAGCGCCGGGCCTGTCGCGTGAGCCCGTGTCCACGACGGGCCGCTCCATCGTGCCGCCCGTGCAGCCCATGTCTCCGCCGCCGGCACCTCGGCCTTCCGGTGGCAGCGCGGAGTTCGACTTCGACCTGTCCATGGACGAAGGGCCGCTGGAGTTGATGCGCGAGCCCACGTCCTCACCGGGCCGTGCCCCCGCGCGGCCCGCCGCTCCGCCGCCCCCGCCGAACCCGATCCTTCCTCCGTCGGTGCGTCAAGCCCCGGCAGCCCCTGTCGCTCCGAGCGCCCCCGCGATGCTGGCGCCCGCCGCCGCGCCCGCGGTCGCTGCGCCGCCGCCCGCGCTGGACGCCAACGGCCAGGTGCGCCCCATCTACCTCACGCCGCCGCAGACGCTCTCCGGCACCGGGCCCGTCATCGGCATCGACCTGGGCACCACCAACTCCTGCGTGGCGCTCTTGTCCAACGGTCGGCCCATCGTGTTGCGCTCGCGCGAGGGCTACAACACCATCCCCTCCGTCATCTCGCTCAACGCGCAGAACAAGCTGCTCGTCAGCCACCGCGCGAAGAACCAGTTGGTCCTGCGCCCCACGCACACCATCTACGGCGCCAAGCGCCTCGTGGGCCGTCCCTACGACAGCGCCGTGGTGAAGCAGGTCCGCGAGCGCTTCCACTACGAGATCACCCCCGACGCCGCCGGCCGCGCCGCCGTGCGCCTGGGCAACGACGTGCTGTCGCTGGAAGAGGTGCAGGGCATCATCCTTCGCGAGTGCAAGGAGATGGCCGAAACCCACCTCAACCAGAAGGTGGAGCGCGCCGTGGTGACGGTGCCGGCCTACTACTCCGAGCCCCAGCGTGAAGCGGTCCGGAAGGCCGGCACCATGGCGGGCCTCAAGGTGGAGCGCATCCTCAACGAGCCCACGTCCGCGGCGCTCGCGTACGGCCTCAACCGCGAGCTCAACAAGAAGGTGCTCGTCTACGACCTGGGCGGTGGCACCTTCGACGCGACCATCCTGCGCATCGAGAAGAACGTCTTCGAGGTGCTGGGCACCGGCGGCGACATCTTCCTGGGCGGCATCGACTTCGACAACCTCATCGTCGACTTCCTCCTGGAGCGCTTCCAGGAGAAGGAAGGCATCGCGTTCAGCGGAGACGGCATCGCCCTCTCGCGCGTGGGCGACGCCGCCGAGCGCGCCAAGATGGCGCTCTCCGAGCGCAGCACCTTCGAGGTCCACATCCCCATGTTGATGATGGACGACGGGGGCCGTCCCCGGGACTTGCGCGTGATGATGTCGCGCCAGGACCTGGAGAAGATCTGCGACCCGCTGCTCAACCGCACCATCGACGTGGTGCGCGACGTGCTCCTGGACTCCAAGCTGCGCGCCGCGGACGTGGACGACATCATCCTCGTGGGTGGCATGAGCCGCATGCCGCTGGTGCGCGAGAAGTTGAAGGGCCTGTTCGGCAAGAACGCGCAGGCGAGCGTCAACGCGGACGAAGCGGTGGCGCTGGGCGCGGCGCTGTACTCGGGTTCGGTGGACAAGGTGAGCAGCGTGGTGCTCATCGACGTGCTGCCCATGACCATCGGCGTGGCCATGCCCGGCGGCGGCTTCAAGCGCGTCATCGAGCGCAACAGCCCGCTGCCCGCGCAGCGCTCGTTCGCCATCAGCACGTCGCAGGACAACGAAGAGCGGATGGAGCTGTCCATCTTCCAGGGCGAGGACAACCACATCTCCGCCAACGAGTACCTGGGCACCGTGCGCGTGGAAGGCCTGCCGAAGGGGCCCAAGGGCTCCGTGCGCGTGGCCGTCACGCTCAAGTTGGACTCGGAATGCGTGCTGCACGTGGAGGCGCGCGAGTACTCGACGCGCAAGGAGGTGAAGGCCACGCTCGCCACGCGCTACTCGCCCGAGGAGCTCCAGAAGCAGCTCCAGGTGAGCAAGGAGGCCGTGAACGCCGCCGAGGAACGCCGGGGCGCCGACCTCAAGGACCGCGCGGGCCGCTTCTGGGGGTTCGTGAAGAAGGCCCTGGGCCGCGGGAAGTAGACTCCCGTCCATGACCGCCTCCGCCCCCCGCTACATGGCGCGCTTCCGTTGCATCGCGGAGGCGTGCGAGGACACCTGCTGCGCGGGGCTCACGGTGCCCATCAGCGAGGCGCGCTGGAGTCTGCTGCGCCAGCGGGTCGCGGGCGGTCCGGACGAGGCGCGCGTCGCCGCCCTCATCACCCCCAACCCGGACGACACCACGGGCTCGCAGGCGGGCCTCCTGGGCAAGCGCGCGGATGGACACTGCGCGTTCCTGGATGAAGCGAAGCTGTGCTCGCTCCAGCGGCGTCACGGCGAAGCGGTGCTGCCGGATGGCTGCTCCGTCTTCCCCCGCGTGCTGACACGCTGGGGCACGCGCGTGGAGATGGCCGGGTCGCTCGCGTGTCCGGAGACGGCGCGCCTGTGCCTGCTCGCGGACGATGCGCTGGTGCTCGGACCCGTGGACGAAGCGCAGGCCCTGCGTCCCCAACTGGCGCGGCAGGTGGCCTCCGGCGACGACGCGTGGACGGCCCACGCGGACACCGTGCGCGAGGCGATGCTGCGGCTGCTCGCGCGGCGCGAGGTGCCCTTCGCCACGCGACTGTATGCGCTGGGCCGGATGGCGCTGGACCTGGGCGACTTCTACTTCCCGGGGACGACGGCGTTCGCGGAGGAGGCGACGGGACTCCAGCCGCGCGCGGAGGACGCGTCGCCGGACGTTGAGTCCGCGCCCACCGCCGACGCACGGCTCGCGCTCATCCTGCGTGATGCCGGATCCATGGACACGCTGGAGTCCCTGCGCGGCCAGCTCGCAGCACTGGAGCTGCCCGGAGGTCCGTGGGCCGGCATCTGCGGCGCCGTGCTCCGCTCACGCGAGGCCCACGTGGGCAGCCCCCGCTTCCTCTCGCTCATGCGCGACGTGCGAGCGGCCTACGGTGGCGCGGACACCACGCCCGACGAGGCGTGGCACCTGCACGTCACCCGTCGCGCGGCCCTGGACTCCCTGCACGGGGAGCGCGTGCAGCAGTACTTCCTGCACCACGCGCTCAACCACGTCCTTCGCCATCCGTTCACCGAGTCCCAGAGCCTCCTGCGCGCGGTGTTCTTCCTCGTGCTGCGCGCGTCCGTGGTGCGCTGGGTGTTGCTCGGGCACCCGGCGGTGGTGGCGCTCCTCGACAGCCCCGGCACACCCGTCGCGACCCTGGACGCCGCCGCCGTGGAGTGCTTCCAGCTCGTCGCGAAGCACGTCGAACAGGCGCCCCAGTTCCTGGAGTTCGCGGAGGGGCTGGCCGGCGAAGGTCCGGAGACCTTCGCGCGGCTGCTCATCCTCGTGAAGGGCCTTTAGCCCCCGTCAGCCCTGGCCCTTCGGCTTCGCGCCCAGCTGCTCCATGGCCCGCTTGAACGCCGGGTACTCCTGCGCGCCCTGGATGGCCACCTTCTCTCCCAGGATGAACGTGGGCACCGCGCGGATGCCCATCTCCTGGGCCTCGCGCACGGACTCCTCCACGACCTGCCGGTAGCGGCCCTCTTCCACCGCGCGTTGCAAGGCGTCCGGATCCAACCCGGCCTCCTCGCCCGCGCCGCGCAGCGTGCTCCACTGCCAGAGGTCCTCGCCGTCGCTCCAGTAGCGCCGCAGGATGGCCGCCTGGAAAGGCTCCAGCTTGCCCTGCGCGCGCGCGTACTCCGCGGCCTCGTGCGCCCGGCGCGTGGACGGGATGATGTCCCGCTGCACCATGGTCAGCCCGGCCGCGGCAGCGCGGAGCTTGAGCGGGTTGTTGGGGTTCTTCATCCCCTGGCGCACGTAGTCGGGCAACGGCAGCCCTTCCGGAGGCGTCTCCGGGCGCAGGAAGTAGGGGTGCCACTCCACCTGGACGTCGTATTCCTTCTTCAGCTTCTCGACCTCACCGAGGCCGACGTAACACCAGGGTCAAACGAAGTCGGACCAGATGTGGACGACGATGGGTGCGTTCATGCCCCCGTCTCTAGCACCGTGCGTCAGGGCCTTCCAGCCCATCGGCCGCGGGGCCACGGGCCGCATCCAGCGGTGGACAGCGCCCCCTCCTGCGGGCACGGTCCGGCTCCCCTTTCTCCAGGAGCAACCCACCGTGTCCCTGTCGCTTCTCGCGGCCCTGGCCCTCGGCGCGGGCCCCGCGCCCGCCCCCCGTCCATTCAACCAGCAGGACCTGGTCACGATGCGCCGGGTCAGCGGCCCGCGCGTGTCGCCCGACGGCCGCCAGGTCGCCTTCGTCCTGCGCTCCACCGACCTGGAGGCGAACCGTGGTCGCACCGACCTGTGGCTCGTCAACCTGGACGGCACGAACCTGCGCCAGCTCACCGCGCACGCGGACAACGACGCGGAGCCCGTGTGGGCCCCGGACGGCAAGAGCCTCTTCTTCCTGTCCTCGCGCGGCGGCTCCTCGCAGGTGTGGCGCCTGCCCGTGGACGGCGGTGAGCCCCAGCCCGTCACGCAGCTGCCGCTCGACGTGGGCAGCTTCGCGCTGTCCCGCGACGGCCAGCAGCTCGCCGTGTCCATGGAGGTGTTCCCCGACTGCGGCTCGCTCACCTGCAACACCCAGCGCACCGCGGACGCGCAGAAGAAGAAGAACACCGGCCGCGCGTATGATCAGCTCTTCTTCCGCCACTGGGACAGCTGGAAGGACGGCACGCGTTCGCACCTGTTCGTCGTCCCCGTGACCGGCGGCACGCCCGTGGACGTGATGAAGGGCATGGACGCGGACGCGCCCAGCAAGCCCTTTGGCGGCGCGGAGGAGTTCACCTTCACGCCGGACGGCAAGGGGCTGGTGTTCTCCGCGCGCGACGCGGGCCGCGCCGAGGCGTGGTCCACCGACCTGGACCTGTTCCTGTCGCCCATCGACGGCAAGACGAAGCCGCGCAAGCTCACCGAGAAGAACCGCGCCACCGACACGAGCCCCGTGTTCAGCCCGGACGGCAAGACGCTCGCGTACGCGGCCATGTCGCGCCCTGGCTACGAGGCGGACCGCTTCCGCGTCATCCTCCGCGCGTGGCCGGGCGGCCAGGAGCGCGTGCTCGCCGAGGACTGGGACCACTCCGCCGGCTCGCTCGCGTGGAGCCCGGACGGCACTGCCCTCCTCACCACCGCCGGGGACGTGGGCCAGAACCCCGTGTTCGCGCTGGACGTGGCCACCGGCAAGGCGCGCCGCCTCACCCAGGCCGGCAACGCCGAGGGCGCGCAGCCCGCGGCGGACGGGCAGCTTGTCTTTGCGATGGATGATCTGGACTCGCCCGCGGACCTCTGGGCCGCGAAGGCGGACGGCACCGGCGCGCGGCAGCTCACCCAGATGAACAAGGAGGCGCTCGCGGGCCTCAAGTTCGGCGCCTTCGAACAGTTCGAATTCAAGGGCTGGAACAACGAGACCGTGCGCGCCTTCGTCGTGAAGCCCGTGGACTTCGACCCGAAGCGCCAGTACCCGCTCGCCTTCCTCATCCACGGCGGACCGCAGGGCAGCTTCGGCAACCACTTCCACTACCGATGGAACCCGCAGGTGTACGCGGGCCGCGGCTACGTGTCCGTGATGGTCGACTTCCACGGCTCCACCGGCTACGGCCAGGCCTTCACCGACGCCATCCGCGGGGACTGGGGCGGCAAGCCGCTGGTGGACCTGCAGAAGGGCCTGGAGGCCGCGCTCCAGCGCTACCCCTTCATCCACAAGCAGAAGCGGTGCGCGCTGGGCGGCAGCTACGGCGGGTACATGGTCAACTGGATCGCCGGCAACTGGCCGGACGGCTTCCAGTGCCTCGTGAACCACGACGGCAACCTGGACGAGCGCATGGCCTACTTCGACACGGAGGAGATCTGGTTCCCGGAGTGGGACCACGAAGGCACGCCGTGGGAGAACCCGCAGTCCTACGCGAAGCACAATCCGGTGGACCACGTGGCGAAGTGGAAGACGCCCATGCTCGTCATCCACGGTGGCAAGGACTACCGCGTGGTGGACACGCAGGGCATGTCCACCTTCACCGTGCTCCAGCGCCGCGGCATCCCGTCACGCTTCGTCTACTTCCCGGACGAGAACCACTGGGTGCTCAAGCCCCAGAACAGCCTCCAGTGGCACGACGAGGTGCTGGGCTGGCTGGACCGCTGGACGCGCAAGTAGCGAAAGGCTTCAGGGAATGCCGAAGCAGTCGTCGATGCAGAAGGAGAGGACCTCCGCGCAGGTGCGGTCGGCGATGCACTCCGAGCACTCCGAGGTGCGCGCCCGCCGGTCGTCCTGCTCGCTCTCCTTCTCCTCCTCCCAGGCGTTGATCTTGTCGGCGCACTTGCCGGTGTCCAGGTCGGAGTCGAAGCACTCCTTCCGACGGTCACAGATGGCGTCGGCGCTGTTGGAGCAGCCGACGAGCAGGACGGCGAGGCAGGAGGTCAGGGCAATCAGTCGTGACATGGCGCGGCAATATGCATGAAAGCGGCGCCTCCCGGAATGCTCTTCGGGAGGCGCCTGGCTTCAACGTGCTGCACGGTGCACCGCGGTTGAACTACTTCGTCTTCGTCGCACCGCCGGGGGTGCCCGTGGAGCCGGGGTTCATGTTGCCGTGCTCCATCATGCCGTGGTCCATGTCGCCGCCCTGCATGCCGGAGCCGCCCATGCCCATGGCGTCATCCACCTTGCCGAGCGTCTGGTAGGCCATGTCGCGGTGCTTGGGCAGCTCCTGGGTGAGCGTGGTGATCAGGGTGGCCAGCTCGCCCGTGGCGTTCATGCCGTGCTGCGCGGCCATCACCTTGCCGATGGCCATGTCATGCGCGGCCACCTGGCCGGCCATGTAACTGGAGTCGAATGGCGAGCCCTTGAGAACTTCGAGCTTCGCCATTTCGGCCTTGGCCGCCGCCATCGCCTTGCGCTCCATGTCGTCGAGGGGCTTCGGCTCCGCCAGCTTCAGCTTCTTGGTCGTGGCAAGGGTCATGACCTTCTGGTCGGCGTCCGTGTGCATCTTGATCATGCTCTGCGCGTAGCTCTTCACGTCCGGGTTCTGCGAGTTCTTCTCGGCCAGCTGCGCCTGGAGGATCTCCGTCTGGTTGATGTGGTGCAGGCGCTCCAGGAAGGCCTTCTCGTCCGTGGGGACCATGAAGCCCTTGAACTCGGCCATGCCCTTCATGGGGGCGGGGGC